>PBIV01000028.1 GCA_002720935.1 Rickettsiales bacterium
TAAAGTGTTTATCATGCAGAGATTCTTAACAAAACTATTCGCAATTGGCGTTATCTTGATGACTATAACAGTATCAACAGCCCATGCTGATTTTATTGAGCCTTTAGGCGATGTGCCTTTGCCACCGCGATTTGAAATTATTGAGGACAGCCTGTTTTCTTTTGAACAAGAAAATGGTCGTGTTATTGAGATAACAATCGCAGGCATCATTCCAATTGAGAACACCCGCTATTTTTACAATCAATCTTTAATAAATTTAGGTTGGTCAAAAATTGCGCAAGATAAATATATTAGAGATCAAGAAGAACTAAATTTAAATTATAATAGACGCGATGATAATACGACGATTATCCGTATTAATTTATCGCCAAGACCATAACTCTTTAAAGGGAGCAGTATAAAAATGGATATTTCTAACTTTGAAATGGTAACTTTTGAGAAAAAAGACAAAGTTGCAATCATTCGATTAGACAGGCATGAAGCTTTAAACGCGCTTTGTGAGCAACTGATGACCGAATTGGGTCAAATCGTTCATTACCTTGATAATGATGATGAAACGCATGTCATGGTTCTAACAGGCTTTGAAAAGGCCTTTGCCGCTGGTGCTGATATCAAAGAGATGGCTGATAAAAGTTTTGCTGGTGTTTATGGCGAGGATTTTATTACGGCCAAATGGGAAGAGGTTTCTAAATGTAGAAAACCAATTATCGCTGCTGTCTCTGGCTATGCTCTTGGGGGCGGTTGTGAGTTGGCAATGATGTGCGACATCCTAATTGCGGCTGAAAACACAAAATTCGCCCAGCCTGAGATCACAATTGGTACCCTCCCAGGCGCTGGTGGAACACAACGACTAACACGCGCTGTTGGAAAATCAAACGCGATGGAGCTCTGTTTAACGGGGCGTATGATTGATGCAAAAGAAGCACTATATATGGGACTTATTTCTAAAATCGTTCCAACGGATAAAATTGTGGATGAAGCTGTGGAGATGGCTAGCACAATTGCAAAACATTCGCTACCCGTTGCAATGATGGTAAAAGAAGCCATTAATCAGTCATATGAAACCTCTTTAAAAGAAGGCTTACACTTCGAAAGACGCCTTTTCCATTCAAGCTTTGCATTAGAAGATAGAGCAGAAGGGATGATGGCCTTTAAAGAAAAAAGAAAGCCAGAGTTCAAAAATAAGTAAAAACTTGAAAAAAACTTCATTTTTTATTTGCTTTCTGGGACTGAGTTTTGTATAACGCCATATGTTTTACAGATTGTGTGTGGAAAAATGCCTCGTAAAGGCTTCAAACACAGTTTTTGAAAAAAGAATTTAAATTGAATAAAAGCTATTAAATAAGGAATTGAGAATTAAATGGCAAATTCAGCTTCAGCTAAAAAAAGAATTAGACGCAACGATCGTCGTGCAGTCGTAAACCGTAACCGTATTTCTCGTATGAGAACTTTCACTAAGAGAGTTGAGCTTGCGATTGAGAGCGGTGATTATGATGCTGCAATGGAAGCTATGAAGCTAGCTCAACCTGAAATTCACAGAAGTGTTTCTAAAGGCGCTGTTAAAGAAAAAACAGCTTCTCGTAAATTATCACGCCTTTCTGCCCGCATTAAGGCTATCGGCGGTTCTTCTAAAAAGAAGACAACAACAGCTAAAAAAGCAAAATAATTTAGCTTTTTAACAGCTTAAATTACCAACATTATTAGTGACTATTTGCGCCCTTTTTTAAAGCGGCGCCAAAAGCCCATGAGCACCTGTTTTTTTTATACGATTCTTTCTTTTTTCAATGTTCTTGATTCGTCCTATTGATTACACAGTTTTTTTTGTGTAGGGTCACTTTATCAACAAAACGATAAACATAACCTTCGGCAAACGAAGGGCGGCATAAAGCAAGCAATTGTGGACCTGCCATAAATCAAAAGACTAAAAATAAGTTGGCTGATTTTAAAAGGTTTGAAATAAAAGATGGTCTTTGCCTTTGTCAGATTCGCTCTGAACTTTTTAAAGTTAGGACCATGTTTCAAAACAGTAAACAAGCGTAAGACTTGGTGTTTATACCCATAAATGCCCACAGGATTTTTGTGTCTGTTTTAAATTATAATTTAATATAAATATTTTTAATTGGGGAAATTAAGAAATGACGAAGAGAGAAGACTTAGAGAGCAATGCAAACACAAACTCAAATCTGGCCCCAAATGCTCCCACTAAAGATGAGTCTTCTACTGTGTCTGAAAAATCAAATGAACAAAAAGAATGGGATCGTGTTACAGACCTATTAAGAAATGACATAGGCGATACAGCCTATAGAAGCTGGATCCGTCCGCTTACTTTTCTTGGTGTGGATAGCATGAGCCTCCAAATTGGTACCCCTACTCGCTTTATGAAGGATTGGGTTCAAAGCCATTATGCTGATCAAATTTTAAATTCATGGGATAACAACGTTAAAAAGGTCCACGGCGTTGACATCAAGGTAACGGAAAGCGCGAACAAAACTGCACAACCTTCTGTATCTAAAAAAGAAACTTCTAATGAAGTTACTAACATATCCCCAACATTTTCAAATCAAAATATCTACACAACTGAATTAAATGATAAAGAATTAGAAGCGATTTCTTCACCACTTGATCCACGCTTTACTTTTGATAGTTTTGTGCTTGGCAAATCAAATGAGCTTGCTTGTGCAGCAGCTAAAAGAGTTACAGAAACTGAATCTGTTTCATTTAACCCTCTATATATTTATGGTGGTGTTGGCCTTGGTAAAACACATCTTATGCATGCGATTGCTTGGGCGATCCGTGAAAAACAACCAAGCCGTAAAGTTTTATATTTATCAGCTGAGAAATTCATGTATCAGTTCATCAGAGCGCTTCGCTTTAGAGATTCTGTGACATTTAAAGAGCAATTCCGTTCAGTTGACGTGCTTATGATTGATGATATTCAATTCATTAGCGGTAAGGAATCAACACAAGAAGAGTTTTTCCACACATTCAATGCGCTTATTGACCAAAACAAGCAAATTATCATCAGCGCTGATAAGGCGCCAGGCGAATTAGATGGAATTCAAGAACGTTTAAAATCACGCCTTGGCTGGGGATTGGTTGCGGATATCCACCCAACCAACTATGAGCTTCGTTTAAGCATCTTAAAATCAAAGGCTGATTTACTTGGTGCGAATATTCAACCAAAAGTGCTTGAATTTTTAGCACAGAAAATTTCATCAAATGTTCGTGAGCTTGAAGGCGCATTAAACCGCATTATCGCACATGCTGAGCTTGTTGGACGTTCTATTACGATNGAATATGCACAAGANGTGTTACAAGACNTGCTTCGCTCCAATAACCGCAAAATCTCAATTGANGAGATCCAGCNCAAGGTTTGTGAGAATTANGGTCTTCGTATGTCTGATATGCAATCTGCACGNCGCTCTCGTAATATCGCCCGCCCAAGACAGGTNGCNATGTATTTAGCAAAACAATTAACNTCACGCTCANTGCCTGAAATTGGTCGTAAATTTGGTGGTCGTGANCACACAACTGTTATGCANGCNGTTCGTAAAATNGAAGAACTNTCAAANGAAGATCCGTCTTTTGGTGATGAGGTTCAAATGATTCGTCGTTCAATCATGGATGACAGACAGTAGTCATATTTATTTTTTCATCCTCTTTTTTAAAAGTTTAAAGCTCTTCCTTAGACCTCTAAAGAAGGGCTTTTTTCTAGTGATTTGTATAAAAATATTGAGTTATCCAGAGTTTAGAGCAAGTTATCCCCAGAAAATTAAAGATTATAAAGAAAATAAGGGATTTAGGGCTTCCATCGCGCGAAAACTATGCTAATTTAAAGCATAATAATAAATTTAACATTGTACCCAAAGCCCGCTTTATATCGGGTCTTTAATTTAGTATTTAAAAATAGTTTGGAAAAAGGCTTATTAAAATGAAATTTTCAATTGATCGCGCATCTCTCCTTCGCTCTCTATCACATGTTCAAAGTGCTGTTGAACGTAGAAACACTATTCCTATTTTAGCAAATGTTCTTTTAAGAGCTGAAGGCAATAGCCTTTCTTTAAGCACAACTGATATGGATCTAGAGATTGATGAGACAGTGGCTGCGACAGTTGAAGAAGCTGGCGATACAACAGCGCCTGCAACAACGCTTTATGACATCGTTCGTAAATTACCTGATGAGACAGTGATCGATATCACAACAAATGAAGCCAACACACAAATGACTGTGAAGGCTGGCAAGTCACAATTCAAACTTGGATGTTTACCAACAGCTGACTTCCCACAATTGGCGGCTGATGATATGAATGTTACATTTGATTTGGCGGCTGATGAGCTTCGCTCATTAATTGATAAAACACGCTTTGCAATTTCAACAGAAGAAACAAGATATTACCTAAACGGTATTTACATCCATGCACACCAAGCTGAAGGCGTTAGCCTCCTTCGCGCGGTTGCAACTGATGGTCACCGTTTGGCTCGTTTTGAAATGGCACTTCCAGACGGTGCTGAGAACATGCCAAGTGTTATCATTCCACGCAAAACAGTTTTAGAACTTCGTAAATTAATTGATGAAGCAGCAGATACAATCCGCATTACATTATCAGATACAAAGGTTCGCTTCTCATTCGATCATATCGTTTTAACATCTAAATTAATCGATGGTACATTCCCTGATTATGAGCGTGTTATTCCTGCGAATAACGACAAAACACTTGAGCTTGACCCTAAAATGCTCGCTGCTGCCGTGGATCGTGTATCAACAATTTCAACAGAAAAAACACGTGCTATTAAATTAGAGCTTAACGGTCAAACACTTGTTCTTTCTGCAAACTCTCCAGATAGTGGTAGTGCAAGTGAAGAGTTAGAAGTGAAATTCGAAAATGAGCCATTAGAAATCGGATTTAATTCTCGTTATTTAATGGATATTGCACAACAGATTGAGGGCAAAGGCGCTCGCCTAACAATGGCTGATGGGTCAACAGCGACAATCATCCAAGACCTTGGCGATCAATCATCACTTTATGTTTTGATGCCAATGCGCGTGTGATAATTAAGCGATTTTAAGCTATCTATAAAGGGGGCTTGATGTCCCCTTTTTTAACTTTAAACAAGATATTTTTTAGTGTTACCTGAGACAAATAATGAAACGCCAGTGATCAATGATTATGTGCTAAACCCGCATATCAAATCGGTTTTCCTATCTCATTTTCGTTCATACGAGACCTTAAAATTAAATTGTGATGCCAAGTTTATTGTCCTGAATGGTGAGAATGGTGCAGGCAAAACCAATATTTTAGAAGCCATTAGCTTGTTTAGCCCTGGACGTGGAATTAGAAACGCCAAAACTGAACTGCTTCAAAATGCAAAATCCGACAAAGAACCGTGGTCGATCAATCTTCAGATCATCAATAATCAGCTTAAATCATCACTTAGTGCTTTTAGTGAGATTAAAACAAAATCTGATAATACTCTTTATACAAAGAAAAATTTCCGCCTTGATAATCAACATAATATCTCCCAAACAGGTTTAGCGGATTATATCAATATGATTTGGCTGACCCCGCAAATGGAACGATTATTTATTGATTCAAGTTCTGAGCGTCGCCGTTTTTTTGATCGGTTTGTTTTTACCTTTGATCCAGCACATGCAGGCCGTCTTATTCGTTTTGATAATACGCTTCGTGAACGCTCAAAACTTTTAAAGCAAGGGATCATGGATGATAGCTGGCTTGGGGCTTTGGAACAAACCTTGGCTGAGACCGCAAGCGCCATCATGGCGGCGCGCATTGATTTGTGCCAAAAATTAAATGCTGTTATTGCAAGGTTAGAAAATATCCGTGACTATTTCCCTAAAGCAACAATAACGCTTGATAGCTGGCTTTATCAACAGCTTGAAAATAATACAGCCTTGGAGATTGAAGATTTTTATAAAGAGACGCTGAAGAAAAACCGCACACTTGATGCACAAACTGGTGGCACAGCACAAGGCCCACAAAAAACCGATTTTGAAGTTTTTAATCTTGATAAAAACATGCCCAGCCAGGCCTGTTCAACGGGTGAGCAAAAGGCTTTACTCATCACACTTATTCTTGCCCACAGCCTTTTAATTCAAGAGGAAAAAGGCCAAGCCCCTATTCTTCTTCTTGATGATATCGTGTCTCACTTGGATGAAAATAGACGCGAAAATCTTTTTGATTATTTAAAGAGTTTTGGATCACAATGTTGGCTAACAGGTGTGGAAAGACAAAACTTTAACAGCCTTGAAAACCAAGCCCAATTCTTTAAGCTAGAAAACAGTCATATAATTAATAACGGATAACCTCATGACACTTGTCTTAGATTTTACTGAAAACCTTTTTCAACATTGGGCTTTTTGGGCGTTAATATCGTCATTTTTCTTTGCTGGAATTAGTCTTTGGATACAATATTTTTCAATCAGTACAAAACAAGCCATCGTGTGGCGTGGCATTGGTTGCGGACTTGTCTTACTCCCCGTTCTTATTATCTATGAACCGCCAAGCCAGTGGGAGTTTTATGCCCTTGTCGCCATAATTAGCAGTGTGGCTGTTTATGCAGATTTTAGAATCTATGAGATTAATCGAGTCTACGGGGCCGGACTAAAAAACAGAATATCCCCTTTGGTTGTGTTCTTAACCTTCATATTATCTTTGTTTATCGATTATGAACAGTTTCACTTATATCTGGAAAAACCTATAATCTCTTTAGGCATCGTTATCAGTTTAACATTTTGTGTCTTTTCTGGTCTTAAATTAAAATCTTGTGACATTTCAAAAAAAGCTTATATCTACGCTTTGCCAACAATTATCTGTTATTCTATTTGTAATTTTTTGGCCAAAGAAGCGCTCGGTTATGCTGATAACCCTACGGGAAGCTTTTATTACGCTCTTTTCCAAGGCTGGTGGATTGGTTCTCTTGCAATGCTATTTGTAAATAGCGAACCATTACAAGAAAATGAAACGACTAAAACGATAAAAGAATATCTGTTTTCTAAACAAGCAATTTTATTTGGATTAGTTTTGGGGCTAATTATTGCTGCGAGTATGGTTACGAGAAACGTTGCTTATTATTACGCAGAAAATGTTACTTATCCCGTAGCTTTAGGGCTCCTTGTCCCATTTTGGATTAGTATCTTCTACTGGTTTATAAAACATAAAGAAGAAGCGGCTGTTTTGCCTGGCTTAGGGATTGTTATATCTGCGATTGCACTTGTCCTGCTAACCGGGGAAATCCATTAATTTCAGACATAAAAAAACTTTGAAAAAAATAAGGTTTTCCTTTGGTTTTAGGCTTAAAAATGTCTATACTACTAAGACTCAAAATAACGTAAAAAATTAAAGAAATTCAATATGGTTGAACAAGCAAAACGTATGGCAGAAGAAAACAATAATCAAAACGAATATGGCGCCGATTCTATTAAGGTATTAAAAGGATTGGATGCTGTTCGCAAGCGCCCTGGTATGTATATCGGGGATACTGATGATGGCTCTGGTCTTCATCACATGGTTTATGAGGTTGTTGATAATGCCATTGACGAATCTTTGGCTGGCCACTGTGATCGTATTGATGTGATCTTAAATAAAGAAGGTTCTGTTACAATCCGCGATAATGGTCGCGGTATTCCTGTTACTATTCACAAAGAAGAAGGTGTTTCTGCTGCCGAAGTTATTATGACACAGCTTCACGCTGGTGGTAAATTCGACCAAAACTCTTATAAGGTTTCTGGTGGTTTGCACGGTGTGGGTGTCTCGGTTGTTAACGCCCTTTCTGAGAAATTAGAACTTCGTGTTTGGCGTGATGGCGAAGAACATTTCATGCGCTTTAGACATGGTGTCGCAGAAGCCCCTTTGGCAGTTGTTAAAGAGTGCGGTGATAAAACAGGAACTGAAGTTACCTTCCTTCCATCTGATGAAACTTTTACCCAAACTGATTTTAGTTTTAAAACATTAGAACACAGATTAAGAGAGCTTGCCTTCTTAAACTCTGGTGTTTATTTGGTCTTATCTGATCTTCGTGAAGATGAGAAAAAAGAAGTTGAGCTTTTCTATGAGGGCGGTATCAAGGCATTCGTTGAGTTCCTTGATCGTGCGAAAACGCCGATCCTGCCTGAACCAATTACAATGACAACAGAAGACGAAGAGTCTGGCATTACGGTTGAAGCAGCCTTGCATTGGAATGATAGCTATCATGAAAACACGCTGTGTTTTACAAACAACATCCCTCAAAAAGATGGTGGTACACACTTAGCGGGTTTTAGAGGTGCACTTACAAGAAGTTTAAATAGCTACGCCAACAGCTCTGGGCTTTTGAAAAAAGAGAAATCAAACCTAACTGGGGATGATATGCGCGAAGGCTTGACTTGCGTGCTATCTGTTAAGGTTCCTGATCCGAAATTCTCTTCTCAAACAAAAGATAAGCTTGTCTCAAGTGAGGTTAGACCTGTCGTTGAATCAGCGATGAATGCGGCGCTTTCTGAATGGTTTGAAGAAAACCCTAAGGAAGCAAAACTAATCGTCTCTAAAATTTTAGAAGCGGCTAATGCGCGTGAAGCAGCAAGAAGAGCCCGTGAATTAACGCGCCGTAAGGGTGTTTTAGATATCACAAGCTTGCCAGGGAAATTGGCCGATTGCCAAGAAAAAGACCCTGCTCTTTCTGAACTCTTCATAGTGGAGGGAGATTCAGCGGGTGGTTCAGCAAAGCAGGCGCGCCACCGCAAAAACCAAGCTATTCTGCCCCTACGTGGTAAAATTCTAAACGTAGAAAGAGCGCGATTTGATCGTATGATTACATCTGATCAGGTTGGAACGCTTATTTCTGCTCTTGGTACAGGAATTGGTAAAGATGAATTTGATATTGAGAAAATTCGATACCACAAAATCATTATCATGACGGATGCCGACGTTGATGGCAGTCATATCAGAACGCTATTATTAACATTCTTCTACCGTCAAATGCCTGAATTAATTGAGCGCGGTTACCTCTATATCGCACAGCCTCCTCTTTATAAAGTGAAGCGTGGCAACTCATCTGAAAGCTATGTGAAGGATGATGCAGAATTAGAAACATATTTAATTGACGGCTTGATCGATAATGTTGAGCTTACCTACGGTGGAACCGTTGCTGTTGGTGCGGATCTAAAAGATTTAATCAAAAAATGTGGTCAATTTAAGAAAATCTGTGCGCGTTTTGCAAAAGGTAAAGATATTGAGTTTATTTACTCTGAAGCAGCTTTAAGTGGTTTATTTGACCATGAAAAGAACGATGAACGCGCTTACATAGAAGAAAAAGCAGCTGCATTGGTTGAAGGCCTCAATGCTGATGCCGAAATCTATGAGCGTGGCTGGACTTTCGAGCTAAATGACAATCTTGATTTGGAACTCTTCCGTATTGTTCGTGGTGTTCGTGAAAGCTACACAATTTCATTTGATCAAATGCGTAGTGCAGAGGCACGCCGACTTGGAAAACTTGCTAATTCTATGATTGATCGTTTTACCGATGATTGTAAATTAGCCGTCAGAGAAAGAGAACCAATTAAGGTTACTGGTCCTGTTCAGCTTTATACTGACTTTATGTCGAGTGCTCGAAAAGGTTTACAAACACAACGCTATAAGGGTCTTGGTGAAATGAACCCAGATCAGCTCTGGGAAACGACATTGGATCCTGATATCCGTTCATTATTACAAGTAAAAATCGATCAAGCCGAGCGTGCGGATGAAATCTTCTCTACCCTTATGGGCGATGTTGTTGAACCACGCCGTGAATTTATTCAAGATAACGCGCTTAACGTGTCTAACCTTGATATTTAATTAAAAGATACTCATTTAAAAGAAAAAGCCCTCTTAAATTTGAGGGCTTTTTTTTAATATACTTGATCTTAATCACACCCTATCTTTACCAAGATAAAACCATTCTGCGCCATCATAATAGCCCATATTGGGCAATAAAATATAACCTTCAGATTTGGCATGCACCTCTTGCCCTGATGGATAGATTGCTATGAGTTCATCTTTTTCCACGCAGTCTAAATGTTTATATGGTTTTGTATATTTAGCACCCTCTTCAAAAAAGAATACTTGCTTAAAACTAACGAGTTTTTGTGTTTTCTTTTCAATCGCTCCATCAATAATACCGTACTCAGCCAAAACAGAGCGAATAACCGTATAAGCAACATCAACAGAACTCTCACTATCATGCAAGCCACATTCTACGGTAATTGCAGCCACACCTTTCGAATTGGCCTCAACATTTGTGGTATGGGCGTTTTTATCATCCCTATCTTTGTATAAATCAAGCCAATCTTTTAAAACATAAGTTAAAGGGACTGCCGATGTTAATCGGTCATGTTCTTTACTATCATATTTCTGAATGGCAAATGGCTTGTTATCAGATGTGTACGAATGAATATCGAGTAAGATGTCAGCCTCATTGATCAAAGGCACCAAATGATTTGCAATAAAATGCTCATATAATGTTGGGGTGTCGTGATGATAGAAGATGCGATTCAAATTCACATCAATATCACGCGTTTGTTCCTCATAAGCTTGAGGATTGCAGATAGGAACAAAAATCAACTGCCCTGATTTTAAGATTAATTCGCCAGTTTCTATTTCATTTTTTAAGCGTAATAATGCCTTTGTGCCACAGACTTCATTGCCATGAATTGCCCCAAAAATTAAAAGGGCAGCCCCATCTTGGTCTGCCTTAAAACGATAAATATCTGGATATTTCATGGTTTTTGTCATTTAACGTTTTTCTCGTTCTTCTTTATCACTACCTTCAAAATCATCTTCGCCTTCAGCATCAGAGCTAAATAAACCAGAGGTTACCGTCTTTGCCGTTGTCTCTAAAAGTGAGTGAACATCATCACTCAAACCTGATGGCAATTCAATGCTCCCATCAGCTTTGGCTTGTTTAACAGCTTTTAGCGTATCGTAATCATCTTCCACAGATTGTGTCGGGTTTTGTGATACAGGCTTATCTTCTACATGTGAAGGAACTTCAGGTTCAATATTCTGCGCAACAGGCTCTTGTTCAGGAATTTGTTCTTGAGCATCATCGTCATCACTACCGCCCATGATATCGCCAAATGAGAAATCACTATCATCATCTTCATTGGCGTCATCTCGTGAAGACATAGTGGAGCCTTCACCTTGATTATACTCTTCCATTTCTTCGAGAAGCTCTTCTGGCTCTATTTCAACGGGGACTTGCGCACTATCATGTTCGCCCTCTTCATTTACCAGATCGCCCCAACTAAGCGGTTCTTTTTCTTCTGATGGTTTACTGACATCAGGTGATTGAGCTGTTTGTGCTGCTTGAACTGGTTCTGCTTCCTTATTGCCGTCATCATCACTACTGCCCATGATATCGCCAAATGAGAAATCATCATCATCATCGCCATCAGTAGGTGTCGTTTGGACATTTGAAACTGCTTGAGGAGCTTGTTTAGCTTCCACCTCTACTGCAGGCACTTTATTTTGTGCAGGCTTTTCAGATGCAGTTTCATTACTATTGCCCATGATGTCGCCAAATGAAAAATCATCATCGTCATCATCGCTAGATGGCGCATGACTTGCAGCCGCTTGTGCTGGGACAGCTTGTGTGCTCGCTTGAGGTGAAGAGTTATTATTGTCTTCTCCCTCATCACTAAAATCGCCCCAGCTAAAGCCGCCATCATCATCACTCTCATCAGAATCAGACATCATATCGCCCCAGCTGAAATCATCGTCATCTGCATCACTTGATGCAGGTGCTGCTGGTTGCGCTGGAACAGGTTGAGAGGCAGCTTGTTTTTGTTCTGCTTGTGCAATTTCATCGGCATAATTCTCAAGGAATGTTTCGCCCAGAACCGCAACGCCCAAAGCCCCACATTCTAGCAAATCAATTTCCGCTTGGCGACCAAGCTTAAAGCCATCGGCCAGTTTTTGAATTTCTTTTTCTGTGTCAACCGCAGCAATAGCACTAGCCATTGACCAGCCTTTAGTACGGTAATTATCAAGGAAATTAATAATTGTGTGTTTTTGTCTTAAACGTTTTGCATCAACCTTTGGCGGTTCTAACATTCTTTGAACACGCATTGATTTCGCATTACCTGGATTGGCGTAAAAGAATTGAATTTCTTCTAACATTTCCCCAAATGTGACAACTGCTTGACCTTCTTTGAAACCACGAAGACCATCATATGATGCCCTTGATCGAGATTGCATGGATGCATCCTGCTTACCACGGTAAGAATTTGTCAAACTGCCTGTTTGTGTCTCAAACCCAGAGACCTCGGCAACCAATACATCCCCAACCGTTTTCTCAAAAAATTCTTTTGTTTGTGTTGGATCCTCTAGCTTACCAAAAATTTTCAAGTTACAGTTCGCAGTGATTGAACGAGCTTCTTCTTTTACACGTTTTTCCATCGCTGGTAAATCCTGTGCCGCATAAACTAGGCAGAAACCCAAACTACGAGCCTGCGCGGCCATAACAGCCATCCCTTGTGAAGCATAGTAACCAACCTCATCAAATACGGTCATAAATGGTGTTCTTGATTCTGATGGTTTGTTCTCAATTGTTGCTGCTGCATCCCCTTCAACGTCAGCACCAAGAGTCGACCCCATCATACCCTTAATGTTCGCCGCAACGATTTTACCTAAATTGGCCGCTTCATCACTTGATTTTTCTAACGCAGGAATTAACACAACCATGATACGACGATTAAGAACAACGTCCGTCATGTCAATATCAGCATTTTCAGTCTCGAAAACATAACCATAGTCATCGGCTAAAGATTGCAAGGATCTTGTAAACTGCATCGATAGATAACCATGTTGCTGATAAATCGTTGCTGTATCCACCATTGGCCCATCTGGTGGCACTGGCTTTTCATTCCCGTCGTCATCAAAATATTCATCGCTATATCCAGGCAACGTATCCAGATACCCCTTAATACCATGTGAAATTTTTCTTGGCAGATCAGGATCACGAGAGAGCTGAATAATCTTTGGTAAATTCAAATATTCACGAATTGAATTAATGTTTAATGGTACTTCTTGGTTTTCACGCTTCCATGTCAAAGCCGGCATAATTGAACCAATAAGTGAGACCGCACGCTCTTTCCACATCGCGTTATCACCCCCTGCATCTGGCATTAATGATACAAGAAGGTTAACAAGATAAGAGGCAGAGCCACCCGCAAATGGATTCAGTGTATTTGAAATACCGCCATCATCACTGTTCGCCGTCATATAGTTGAGAACGAGTAAATCATCATCACGCCCAAAACGACGCGCTAACGCTGAAAGTGAACTCCAAAGCCCCGTATCCGCTTTACCATCCACATAAACATAGCCAGAGCCCCATGTCATCGCATTGGTTACAAGCGAGGTTAAACCAACCGTTTTACCAGCACCTGTTGTACCAAGATATAAAATGTGGGTTTTAATATCACTTGAGGTAAACCAAATTTCTTCATTGGTGTCTTTAACGTTCCCAACAAACATGATCCCTTCTGCGCGTTCATTACGCCCAGGGCCATTATTGTTTTTATCCTTAATCTTATCCAAGCTCGCCGACATGGGTAATTTACCAGGAAGCTTATGCCCTTGTCCTCTTAACCAAAGGAAATAAAAGATCGCCAGAATAAAAATTAAATCAGCACCATAATAAACGTAAGGCGCAAAGAGCATACCGCCAGCAGACATACCAAAAATAATAACCTGCATCGCTGGATCAAGAAGTCCATCACGGACCTTCTCACCAATTGTGCGAACATCGCGGAGCATGTTCTTGGATTTATAATGATATTTTCTTTCAATAGCCATTTTGGTTAAATACCTATTTAATCCTTATTCTTGTATCAATTGATCCAATGGAATGATAACGCCATCTTCGATTTGATTATCATCTATTGCTGGCTCGCTTGGTTTTTCTTCTTCAGCAGGCGCTACATTAGATTTATTTTTAAATGTTTTCTCATAGAGTTTTAGTGTTTCTGTTACATCACGATCAGAGATGCTGTAGTTCGGTGTTTCTTCAGAAAAGAACATATTCATCCCAATATATAGAATAACAAAGAATGCTAAAAATATAATAAAACCCTTAAATAATCCGCCTTCTTCTTCCTCATCATTAGAATCAGATGACGCAGAAGATGCTTTATACCCCTTAAGAACAAAAGCTACTTGCTCATAAATCTCAGTTGCTTCGGCCTTTTTAGTAAAGCTTGCGATAACTTCTTGGTCATCCCCTTTGCCAAAACATAAATTGTAAGCGGCACCTTTTTTCTCAATCAAGAATAAAAGCTGTTCTAATTGATCTAAATTTGCATGCCATAGGGCTGGCTTTTTTGCATGTGGCGAATAAATAGTCAGTAAGTTCTTTTTCAAACTCACAAACGGCTTACTTTTATCAAGCGGCTCTTCTTGTTTCTTGAACATATCTAAAACTTGTTTCATGACTGGCTTTCCTTGGACTTCTCTTAGAGCTTATGACTTTCCCGTTACTGGTTTCATGATACCAGAGCGCTTTGACCCTTTATAATCAAGCTTAGGAATAACAATTGGTTGGTTTTGTTCAATATAATTCTTCAGTGAATCAACAGCACTGCTAACCTGTGGCATTGGAATTGGACGCTCCATTGATTTTTCAACTTGGAAATGCGCCATAACGCCCATGGCTTCTGCATGGAAAGAACGTCGGCCTAAATTATTCATCGGATACCAAAGACCGCGATCATGGCCACGAAGCCATGTAAACTGACCAGAGGCCAAAACACCCCCTTCTGAGCGAGCATATTGCAGGGCTCTTAACATGGCTGTCTTAACATAGGCATGCTGGCTTGCTTTCATGTAAACTGTTTTTGTGATTTTGGCATCTTTTAAAATTTTATCGACTTTGGATTTTAACGATGATGATGCTACCCACCCTTTTTTACTATCCCAACAAGCGGCAATGTCATTTAATAAATCATCCGAAGCATCCCTTTTACGAGACGCTTTTAAAGCACAAGCAGCAAACAAAGCGCGCTCATGCGGGTAAAGTGATGATAACCCTTTCCAACGACGCCCTAACTGCTTAACAAAAGCATTATGGGCTGCTTGCTCATCCATTTCCCCTTCTGGCATAGGAATCATATTATACGCAATCCATTCTACTGGTGCTAAGGCCTCGGCAAATAATGGCAAATCCGCTGGCACGGGACTCCCTGGTACACGGTGTGGCTGTTTTCGAGGATCAAAATTAATAAAGGGTTTAATCACAGGAAAGACTTTCGATTGTTCGGCAATAAATCCATCAAGATCAAGTTTTCTATGAAACTTTGTGCCTGGCCCTTTGAAAATTGACCAAATCATGAATAAAACAAGCACAACAGCAAATGGCCATTTGTAAATTTCCATTGTTGATCTTGTAAAGATACCGATTTCGCCAGTTTGTATATCATCGGTATAGACCGCTTCCATATAATCTAAAAGCGCGAAATATGTTGCTTCAGTGCCATAAACAGGATCCACATAGACGGTATTTCCACCGAAAATTAAACTTAAAAGATACATCTCGCCATAACGAATCCAGCGCAAGAGCGACATAATCTCTTGACCAAAGAAGTACCAAACAGCAAAAATAATCGCTCCTGCAAGCAGGACAACGAGTAACATTACCATTCCGCCATCGTCATTTTGTTGTGACACCCTATAATCCTTTATAGTTATTTTAAATTTAAGTCTTAAAACATTAAAAACGAAGTATAGCAAATTATAGCTTGATATAAGAACGTAAAAATACCCTTAAATTAGAGTTTTTAAAGTTTTTTTGAAAAAAATCGAAAAAAATAAAAAAAAAGCTTGAACTCTTTAGCGAAATAAGGCAAAAAAGCAAAACCTGATCTGAGTAAAACATATTTGTTACTCAAATCCAAATGCCGGCATAGCACAGTGGTAGTGCAGCGGTTTTGTAAACCGAAGGTCGGGAGTTCGAATCTCTCTGCCGGCACCACGCTTCTTAAGCGCATCTTTATTTTCTCTCAAAAATTATTAAACAATATCAGTTACTTACAAGGAAAACCTTAGGTTGCCCTTAGTTTTTTTGTTTTTTTGTTAGTTTTGTCTACAATTTGTCTACAGAATGCCTACTATTTGTCTATCGTTTCTCTAAATACACTTCCAAGTTTTTCAAGTAGAAGCTTTCCAGATTTTGTTAAATACAGGCAGTTACTAAGCTTGTTATCAGGTGAATCTTTTTGGACAACAAGTCCAGCACCCACAGCACCTTTTCTATTTGTTCCCTCGTATATACCTTCGATAGATCTATAAACTAATGCTGGCCCCATACCAGTCTTCTTAATGATTTCAGATCCAGTCAAACCTTCGTTCAAAGCTATGTATAGAAATAAATAAATCTTAGCTGGAGTATTAAGCTGAGGGATTTCCATTGCCTCATCCATACACTTCATCATTGTCTTTGCCATTAATACTGAGTCGTTTTTACTAGATGTCATAATAAATACCTTTTTAATAAAGAGTTACTCTAACATCCCTCAGCGTTTAACTACAGTAACAACTACAGAAATGTTTAATATAAATAATATATACCTATGCCAGATAAAGACACAGTGAATAAAACAAATAAAAACTAAGGGAAATAAACTTTTTACTAAGATTTTTTTAACTTCCCTTAAGACAAAAAAGAGAATATTTATCAGATTAAATTGTCTACATTTTGTCTACATTATAGGCGTATATAAAATATAAACCACTTAGAATCAATAACTTAATATAAAAATAAAAAATAAAGCCCCCTCTGCCGGCACCATTTCCCCTCAAGATTATTTAAGACATAAAAAAAGCGAGCCTTAAGCCCGCTCTTTAGAAATTTATTTATAACTATAAAACTTTTAAAGCACCAACACGGTTGTCTAATCGTTGCTTTAAAGTGTTTAAATCCATTTTATTCAATAATGTTTGGCTATCCCCTGAAAAAGATACAAAGTTCATACCATATGATGACCAGTAACCCGTATCAAAAACTAATGATTTTGATAGACCTTCCATGATCTGAACACTTTTTTCACCCTTAAACTTATCACTAACATCTATATCGACCTTTGACCCCGCCTCAATTTTCGCACGGCTCCCCAACATTAGTAATTGCATAGCAGAATGAGCTGCATAATCATGGTCTTCGGCTGTTGGCTCATGACTATTATCTTTTACAGTTACATCTGATAAAGATAAATTAGGAAAATACGGTGCTAAAATCTCATGGAATGTTGCGCGTAAAGACTCTTCACGCTCTTGTTTTTGCTGTTCTAGTAGGTCTGAATTACTCATTTAAATATCTCCAAAATAAATTAATTTCAAAGACTATACTATATTTACATAATATTGCAAAGTTTTTTTTGACTTTTGGACTGGCTGACATATCTTAAAATATGAGAATTTTTCCACATGTAACTATTTTTATTAGAAAGACCAAAACCTATGAAAGCTTTATTATCTTTTTTAGCGTTATCGCTACTCCTCATTTCTCCAGCCAGTGCAAATACGAAAATTTCTGAGCTTCCTGCTGGATCTTATGCATTAGACAAAACACATGCGAGTTTAATTTGGAAAGTAAGCCATTTAGGCCTTTCAAACTACACCGCCCGCTTTACGGATTTTGATGCTGAATTAACGCTTGATCCTGAAGATGTTACTCAAAGCTCATTAATCGTAACAATTGACCCAACCTCCCTTGAAACAGATTACCCTAATCCAGAAGAAAAAGATTTTGATAAAAAACTAATTGAAAGCGACCAATGGTTTAATGCCGGTAAATTCCCAGAGATTAAATTTGCCTCTAAGCGTATTGAAGTCACTGGTACAAATACAGGCAAAGTTTATGGAACACTCGATTTTCTTGGTGTTCAAGAACCCCTTGTTATGGATGTAACATTCAATGGTAGTATGTTAGAGCACCCATATGCAAAGAAAGCTGCTCTTGGTTTTTCTGCAAAAACCGTCTTACAGCGTTCACAATGGGGATTTGATACATATCTTCCGAATATTGGCGACAATGTTGAGGTTTTAGTTGAAGTTGAATTTATTAAAGCCGATGATGTTCCCGAGACAACTGAAGACAATACCGATTCGAAAGAAACTGAATAATTATGTCACTTAAAAGATATAACAGCCTTGCCATCATTCTTCATTGGGTGATGGCAATTTGCTTTATAATAATGCTGGCCAGTGGGTTAGCGTTAGAGTATTTAGAAATCGAAAAAAGCCTAAAATACGACATGTATCAGTGGCATAAAAGCTTGGGCTTAATTTTACTTGCGGCTTTCTTTTTAAGATTAGCCATCCGTATTATTAAACCGCTCCCCAAATGGCCAGAAGAGCTATCTGAATTTGATAAGAAGGCCGCTCATGTCGGGCATATTTTGCTGTACGTTTGTATGATCCTTGTGCCTTTGGCTGGCTGGTTTATGGTATCGTCAAGCCCTTATGGATTGCCAACATATATCTTTGGGCTTTTTGAGTGGCCTCACATTCCAGGTGTAGCGAGCAATGATTTTGTAAATACAAGTTCAAAAATCGCTCATAAATATATTGCCTATGCCTTTATTGCATTGATCGCAATTCATATCGGTGCAACATTTAAGCATCTTATTTTTGAAAAAATTAACCTCCTTCCTCGTATGGGTATTGGAAAACAGAAAGATTAATATAATGAAATTTAAATTTATAGCTGTTCTATTCGCCCTTTTAATCACGTTTAGTTTAAGCGCACAAGCTGCCCCTTATGAAATTTTAAAAGATGAAAGCTCAATTTCATTTCATGGCGAACATGCGGGCCAAGAGTTCCAAGGTCGTTTTAATAATTACACAAGCGAAATTGATTTTGATTTCATGGACTTAAATAATTCATATGCGAATGTAACTTTCAATTTACAATATATTGAAATGAACAAAGAAACCTATGAAGGAACTTTGCCAAATAAAGACTGGTTTCATATTGCTGAATATCCCGTTGCGACATTTAAAAGCAAAAGCTTTTCTTTAAATGACCAAAATGGTTTATTTGATGTTGTTGGCGATCTTACTATCCGTGATGTAACAAAGGAAATCGCTTTTTCTGCCAAGATTGTAGAGCGTAGAGACGGCGTTACAACTGTTGATGCAGTATTCCCAATCAATCGTTTAGATTATAATTTGGGACAAAAATCTGATCCAACTGCGGATTGGGTTTCAGAAGAGATCAAAATAAAACTCGATTTAATTGCTAGGAAACAATAGACTCTTAATTATGAAACCGATTCATTTATTAATTTGTTTAAGTCTTTTCGTTTTTGCTACCTGCCTTAACAGCTCTGTTATGGCGAATGATCGTTTTGAACCATCTTATAACGAAATGCTAAAAGAACATGTCCGCCCTCAAAAAGCGATCAATGGTATTGTTTATAATGGGGTTGATTACCGTGCTTGGAAACAAGATCCACGTTACCCACAAGTGATGAAAAGACTTTCTGACTTTAATCCCAATATTTTAAGAACTGAAAGTGAAAAACTTGCTTTTTGGATTAATGCATACAACCTTTTAACCATTGATTTAATTATAAAAAATGGCGAAAAAGAGAGTATCAAAAATCTAGGTTCTTTGTTCAAAAATCCATGGAAGAAATACAAATGGGATATTGGCGGTAAAGTTTACACACTTGATGAAATTGAGCATAAAATTTTGCGCCCTATGGGTGAGCCACGCATACATTTTGCTATTAATTGCGCGGCAATTTCTTGCCCTGATTTACGGGCTGAAGCTTACGATCCATTGATTTTAGAGCGCCAGCTTGATAATCAAGTTTATGTCACTCTTAGAAATGACACGAAAGGCATGCAAAAAGTTAGAAATAGAAACATGATCTATTTAACACGGGTTATGCAGTGGTTTGATGAGGATTTTAACAATGGCGATCTTATCTCTTGGTTAGAAACCTATCGCCCTGAGTTAATTAACAGAGACATTATCATCCGTTTCTTTCCTTATGATTGGTCTTTGAATAAAACATTAGAGACCACGGCGAATAAGCGCCCTGCCGAAGTTTTAATTCCAAAAGATAAATATAATTAAATAAAGCTTACTTCTCACGAAGGGCATTTGCACGAATTTCTAAGAATGGTTTTAAAATCGATCTTAGAACAGAGATTTTGCCAACCTTAATGCTTAAATCCGCGATCATCCCTGGGAAGACTTTACGTCCATCAGCCAGACTGTCTTTTTTAAGCTCAATAAAGACATTATAATATTCTGTATTTTGCTGATCTAAGAAGCTATCCGCACTGATATTCGTTAGAGTGCCGTCAATACCGCCATAAAGCGTGTAATCATAGGCTGTAATCTTCACTGTCACAGGAAGCCCTGGCCAGACCTTACCACGATCCTCGGTTGAAATACGCCCCTCAATGATCAAGGTCTCATCAATTGGAATGATCTCTGCCATCACCTGGCCTGGCTGAACAACACCACCAACTGTATTAACGTGGATTTTATTCACAATACCATTGATTGGCGATTTAACAGATGTTCTTGTGACCTGATCCTCGATTGAACGAATGCGCTCAAAAATCTTTTTATAATTTAGCTGTGCTTCGTTGAGATCATCCAAGACTTCAGAATAATAATTCTGCCTTGTCTCTTCCATGAGCCCTTTTTCTTCTGAACGCTCGGATACAATAACAGGGATTTCTTTTTGTACCTTTGAAATACGGGTTTCAAAGTCTTTAACACGGCTTTCTGCTTCTAAATATTGTGATCTAGACATGGCGCCTGCTTCAAATAAACGCTTTTTAATGTTTAGCTGTTCTTCGGCGATTGATTTTTCTTTTGTAAGATTTTCAACCGTACTTTTCAAATCAGAAAGTCTTAATGACTTCTGCTTATAGCGGTTATCCATACTTTCCATTTTTTCCCTAAAACTGCTGCGTCTCGAAGTAAAGAGCTGCTCTTCGGCACGAACAATTGATGGGTAATTAATGTTATATTCAGCAGAAACTCTAAACTTACTTTGATCATCGCGCTCGGCTTTCAAGCGCTCAATCTTAATCTCATAGGATGCCAAAGAAATTCTTAGTTCTTGCAAGTCGCCTTTGGCTTTCTCATTACTAATGTGATAGAGAGGCTCGCCAACTTCGATTGTCTGACCTTCCTCGATAAGAATTTTTTCAACAATACCACCTTCTAAGTGCTGAACAAGCCTTGCCTTACCAGATGGAATGACACGGCCCTCCCCGCGGACTTGTTGTTCAATCTCCGCCCAAGATGCCCATGATACAAAACCAATAAATGTGATAACAGCAAGCCACAATACTGGTCTATAGCGCCATTTATAATCGACTTTATCAAACATTGTCTGACCCTATCCCTTCGGTTGTGGTTGTTGAGTATTCGGAGTTACTTTTTTCTGCCCTGATAAAACGGCTAAAACCTCATCACGTGGTCCATCGGCAACCAATTTTCCTTTATCAAGTAAGAAAATCCTATCGATTAGAGGCATTAAGCTTGTTCTATGGGTTATCATTATTAATGTTCGTTTTTCCAAGTATTTTTTCAAGGCCGTTTTGATATGTTGTTCTAACATCATATCCATGCCTGTTGTCGGCTCATCCATTAGTAAGATATTTGGCTTAGTGATAAGAGCTCTTGCGATCGCTATCGCTTGGCGCTGTCCACCAGATAGGTTAGAACCATTCTCAGCGACCTCGCCATCAAGCCCCATGCCTGTTTGTTGTAAAATCATACTCACGCCAGAGATTTGAAGAACCTCGTCCATATTGGCTTCAAATTTATCATCACGCCCCATCATAATGTTTTCTTTGATTGTACCGCGGAAGAAAAATGATTCTTGTGGAATATATCCAATATTACGACGCAGCTCAGTCGATGCGATTGATTGCACCATATAACCATCATAATAAACCATCCCGTGGCTTGGTGGAAACATGCCTAAAATGATATTTGCCAAGGTTGACTTACCAGCCCCTGTGCGCCCGACCAACCCTACTTTTTCACCGGCTTTAATTGAAAAACTTATATTTTCAACGGCATAATTTTCTTGTCTTGGGTATTTGAAAGATAAATCTTTGGCCTCGATATCGCCGTCAAATTTCTCTTTTTTAACACCTAACCCTTTATTATAAATATTGTCATCGGGCAGTTGGAAAATACCATCAATCGTTTGTAAAACATCTTTTGTCATTTTGTAGTTCGACATGATGTTGGAAACATTCATAATCGGTGCCAAAGCACGCCCCGACAGGATTGAACAAGCAATCAATCCACCAATTGTTAGATTGCCTTCATTAATTTCATAAACGCCAAAAAAAACAATAAATACGTTTGAGAGATAGGTTAAAAAGACCGAGAAGTTATTAATAAAGCCAGTAATAATCTGGTTATAACGTCTTGCATCAAAGGCTCTTGCAGATTCCAAGTTCCATTTAAATAAACGGTATCCAGTGCCATTAAACATTTGTGCGGCTTTTAAACCTGATAATGTTTCGATTAAAAGCATATATTTACGCTGCATTGTTGTAAAATAACGTTGAATAGAATATGTCAGCGGTAATTGAATAAAGATATCCATCAGAATAATAATTACTGCCGCGGCGACAGGAATATATGCCAATGGCGGTGCAATGTAATAGATGACACCAATGAACAACATAAAGAATGGGAAATCAACAATTGCAGGCACTAATTTGGTTGAATAAAAATCCCTAATACTTTGTAATTCAGTAAATAAATTCGCCTTCTCCCCAACCGTTAATGTCAAAATAGGAGCTTTGATAAGCATCATTTTTTCCATTAAATCGCGGTCATGCTTATTCCCTAAATTAGAAGCAATGCGCTCTAAAATATAGCCTCGAACATTTTTAAAAATAAAATCAAAAGTAAGGGCTGCCAATACACCAACGGCCAGAACAACCAAGGTTGACTCGGCAAAATTAACAATCACGCGGTCATACACATTCAGCGTATAGATCGGCATAACAAGGGCAAAAACATTGATAAAGAATGTGGCGATTAGAACTTCAAAATAATAGCCGCTATATTCTTGTAATGGTTTCCAAAACCAATCAAGACGATTGCCACGGATCATATGTTGAATATCAAGGTCATTATCCTCCCCATCAGGGTACATGATGTAAACACGGCCCTTGAAATTCTCAATTGTTTTAGCCACATTTTCTTTTTGCTTATCTGTGCCACCTGGCATAGAAAATTCTGTCTGCCCGCCTAACCCTGGGCGAAAGACAATATATTTTTCTTTTGAAATTTCTAAAATTAAAGGGACATTAATCGTCATAATGTCCTTGATGCTCATCTTCTTGGTTTTGATTTTTGCATTAATCTTATTTGCAAATTTACCCAAGGCCTCATGGTCAAAATTACCATGTTCATAATCAAGTTGAGATAGAATACCGTAAAAATCAGCTTCAACACCGTAATAATTCACAATATATTCCGCACATTCAGCCAAATTATTCTTAGGCTGACCGCTCTTATGTATGGGCTGTGCCGATTTTTTCTTCGGTTTTGGCTGTTTACTAGACAATTTTTTATAGACCTATAGTGACAAGTTTTAAAAAGCTTCTTTAAAAAAACAGGGATTTTGTAACCCCTGTTTCTTATTATATCTTATTGTCTCATTTAAGTCTTAAAAAATACTATAGATATTTTTCGTAAGATAAATTTAAATTATTAGCTTTGAATTGTAACTTCTGTACCATCAGCCCATGTGATTGTTCTTGCATTACCAATAACGCCAGTGTCCGTATCAATTGCACCGAAATCAAAGTCGTTATGCGTAATGTTCGTACCATCAATTAAGATTGTTAAGCTGTCATTACCATCAGTCATATCAATAACATCACTATTGCTAATTGCAAAGTCTGTCGCACCGCCAGTGAAGTCAGAGCTAGAGAAGTCAATAATCTCAACATTTTGGAATAATGATGCAAAATCAGATCCATCTAATGTTGTACCGATATCGCCACTGAATGTAATTTGGTCATTTGAACCAGCACCGAAATCAACATCTGTATTACCAGTACCAAGACCATTGAGTGCATCAATACCAGCTTCTGTAAATGTGACTGTATCGTCTTGACCTGTAAAGATTACATTTTCAATACCTGTGATTGTTGTTGTGTTGCCAGAAATCGTAACTGTTTCATCGCCAACACCATCAAATAATCCACTTGTAACGCCTGAGCCTGCAACTGAGAAGTCAACAGTATCATTGTTAGCACCACCATCAATGTCATCAGCACCTTGGCCAGAATAGATATAGTCATCACCAGCGCCACCATTAACAATGTCATCACCGGCATCACCATCAATCGTATCATTACCACCAGCACCATTAATTGTATCGCCAGCATTACCACCATTTAAAGTGTTTGCGTTACCATCACCAGTAATAGTATCTGCAAAGTTAGAGCCAATTACATTTTCAACATTGTAAAGTGTGTCATATCCACCTTCGCCATCATCTGATGCAGTGTTATTTCCAAGATCAACATCAACATTTGCCGAAGCACTGCTATAGTCAACTGTGTCACCATTTGGACCATGAGCACCACCATCAATGATATCATTACCATTAGAACCATTAATTGTATCATCGCCACCAGCTGCACTAATGTCATCACTTGCAGCAGTACCGTTGATAGTCTCACCAGCGCCTGTGCCATTGATTGTGTTTACATCACGCTCAATAATTAATTGAGAACCATCAGACCATGTGATTGTTCTTGTTGTATCAGCCGATCCTGTATCAGAAGCAACTGAACCAGTAATATTAAAGTCATTTAATGTAATGGCACTATCATCAATTAGAATTCTAAGGACATTGGCACCATCAGTCATTGCAGCAACGTTTGCATTACTAATTGTGAACTGTGTTGCACCGCCTGTGAAACCAACTGATCTCATATCAATCGCTTCAACATTGCTAAATGCGTTTGCAAAGTCAGCACCCGTTAATGTTGTTGTAATATCACTTGTAAGAACGACTGTATCGCCAGATGCATCTCCACCAAAGTCGAAGTCACCACCTCTAGATACAATGTTATTGATCGCAGTTTCATTAAACTCAATTGAGTCATCAAAGTTTGAAAGTAAGTAATTCTCAACATTGTTAATAATAGCTGTGTCACCAGAAATTGTAATATTACCACCAAGACTGTTTGAGAATGTACCTGTTGCACCAGCACCTGCACCTGTTAAGTCAGCTGTATCTGTACCTCCAGAGCCATTAATACTATCAGCACCTTCAACGATAATAATATCATCGCCAGCTCCAGCATTAATTGTATCGGATCCAGCACCACCATCAATGTAATCATTACCATCATGAGCATTGATATCATCATCGCCATCAAGACCATAAAGATCGTTATCACTATCATCGCCATCAATTGTATCGCCAAAAGCAGAACCAATGATATTCTCAATACCTTGTAATGTATCTGAACCATTACCAGTCGCAGTACCTGCACCAATCGCACCACCGCTTAAGTCAACAGTAACCGCATTACCATCAGCATAAGTTACAGTATCTCCAGTAGCACCATTTGCACCACCGATAATAATATCATCGCCAGCACCACCATTTAGAGTATCATCGCCAGCACCACCATCAATCGTGTTCCCATTACCATCACCAGTAATTGTATCGTTTTGGCTTGTACCTGTGATATTTTCAAAACCAGTTAAACTATCAGAACCGCCTGCATATGTGATTGTACCATTTAAGGTACCATTGATTGCAGAACCAAAGTTTTCATATGAGATTTCATCACCTGCACCAGTATTCGAACCACCACCAAAGTCGTTATTGTTACCACCAAGTGAGTAAACTGTATCGTTACCTGCACCTGCATCAATGTCATTACCACCAGAAGAACTGTTTGTAATTATATCCGCTTGAGCAGACCCAACAACATCTTCGAAGTTAGTCACAGTATAGTTACCGCCACCATGATTTGCAGTATCTGTATCTAAGTTGATTGTAACTGCAGAAGATTGACCAGAATAATTCACTGTATCGCCAGCATTGCCACCACCATCATAAGATGAGGCAAATGAGTTAGCACCGCTTGCATTTATAAAGATTGTGTCATTACCATTACCAAGGCTGATGTCATAAGCACCTGATGTGTGAGTTATACTATCTGCAACAGTTGAACCAATAATATTTTCAATTCCAGTGAAGTTCACTGTCGTAGCCGATGTATTAACTGTACCAGAGCCATTTGTTAAGCTTGCCGAAGTAATTCCAGAACCAAGTGAAGCATACGTCAATGTATCGCCTGCGCCACCATTTGTACCAGCATCAATTGTAACGTTCGATACGCCTGCTGCAACTGTGTATGTATCATTACCAGCTTCACCGTAAACCGTTTGGTTACCTTGCAACGTAATGTTATCAGAGCCAGAACCAGCGTAAATTTCGATACCTGATGCTGCTCCGTTTTCAGTTGTAATTGTATCTGCGTTATTTGTTAAGTTGAAACGCTCAAAATTACTAAAGCTATCAGAACCACCTGTGTATGTTGCTGTACCAGCATCCAAATCAAGAGTTACTGCACTACCAACTGATGAGTAATCTAAGATATCTAGACTATCGTGAGCACCACCATCAAATGTGTTTGTACCACCACCTGTTGAGTAAAGAACGTCATCGCCACCGGCTAATGTAATTGTGTTATTTAAACTATTTGTTGTAACTTGGTCAGCTACAGATGTTGCAATAATGTTTTCAACATTAAAGATTTCGTCGTTACTGCTAAAGCCGTTATTGCTTACTGTATCATTTGATAAATCAACAACAATACCGCTTGCAGCAGAATAGTTCACTGTATCTGTACCAGCACCACCATCATAATAGTTACTACCCGATGTTGCGATAATTGTATCGGCACCACCCATTGATTCAATACGGTTGGCTTGAGAGTTTTGACCTGTAATATTATCGCCACTACCAGAACCAATAACGTTTTGGATGTTGATAAGAGTATCAGAACCACCAGAGTAACCGTTATTAGAAGCAGCATCGCTACCAAGATCAACCGTTACTGCACCAGCGCCAGTATAGTCAACTGTGTTTGTGCCTGCACCACCATCAAGATAGTTTACACCCCCCATACCGCGTAATGTATCGTTACCGCCATTACCTTCAAATCTGTTATTTGCAGCATCCCCAATGATAGTATCGTTGTTATCACCGCCATTTACGTTCTCAATACCGATTAAGATATCATTTGAGCCACTACCATCTTGTGAAGCAACACCAGATCCAACAGCACCACCACTTAAATCAACGCTTACAACGCCAGCTAAACCAGAGTAATCAGCTGTATCACCATTTGCACCATGAGCACCACCATCAAGTGTATCCACACCACCTAGACCGCGAAGCGTATCATCGCCGCCGTTACCACTTAATGTGTTGCCAGAGCCGTTACCTGTGATTGTATCGCCAGATGCAGACCCTTCAATATTCTCAATACCAAATAGCTGGTCAGTTCCGCCAAGACCATTTGTCGCTGTGTTACCAGATAAATCAACAACAACCGCAGCATTCGCAGAATAATCAACTGTATCCCCAGTCGCTGTATTTCCTTCACCACGGTAAATATTATCACCAGATGTCGCGATGAATGTATCGTCACCTGTACCAGCAAAGATTTCGTTATCTACACCAGTTGTACCTGTAAATGTATCATCAAAGTCTGAACCGATAATATCTTCAACACCTGTCAATGTTTGAACATCCGCTGTATCAGTTAATGTTGCAGATGTACTATCAAGATCAACAACGACACCAGATCCAGTGATTTCACTAAAGTCAACTGTATCGCCAAGACCGCCGCCCATTGCGTAAGTATCAGCACCCGTTGTCGCACGGATAATATCATCGCCTAAACCAGTTTGAATTTCATTCACACCAGCTGTACCACGAACATCATCAACACCGTTATCTGTACCAATATAATTGTGGAAGTTTCTAATAGTATCAGTAGCACCCGAGCCGTCATTTGCAGTCTCAGCAGTTAAGTCAGCTGTAACATCTCCATTATCACGGCTATAGTCAACTGTGTTCGTACCGCCTTGACCATCAAGAGTATCAGCACCAAGACCACCACCAACACGGTCATCGCCACCGCCAGCGTTAATTACATTGTCCAAATCATTACCAAAGATTACATCACCAGAGTTAGAACCGCGTACACGTTCAAATCCACGGAGAATATCATTTGATCCACTACCATCACTTGAAGCAACCTCATTAAGAAGGTCAACATCAACAGCGCCAACCAATGAATAATCGATTAAGTCAGCATTACCACCTTGTGCGTCAAGGGTATCCATACCCGCACTACCGTAAATTAGATCATTACCGCTACCTGCATTAATAATATCATCGCCAGAACCGAGTGTGAATGTATTACCATCATTGTTACCAGTAACCGTATCGCCTTGGTTTGTACCGACAAAGTTCTCAAAATTAGACGCTGTACCTGTATCGCCATAACCATTGTTGGTTACAACACCAGTTGTCATGTTCCAGTTAATNGCTTTGAGTANCACCNGTAAAGTCTAATGTATCNCCNCCATTATCTTCTGCGCCCTCACCAGCATCNATTGTATCNACACCTTGNGATGCNGTTACATANTCNTCNCCATCGCCNGTNGANATTGTATTNGCANCNNTTGACCCTGTAATGTCATCATCAAAGTCAGAACCAACTAAGTTTTCAATNCTTGTATAGTTATCAACACCNGCAAAACCNTTGTTAGAAGCACCAGATGAAAGATCAGCTGTTACNGCATTNGTNGCTAATGANTAATTTACNGTATCTCCAGTTGCAGTCTCGCCGCCACCATCATAGTTGTTAACACCAGCNTCAGCCACATGGATAGTATCATCGCCCAAACCTAATGAAAGGTCATTGTTTTGATCGTTCGTTGTAACAATATCGCCCTGATTTGAACCAACAATGTTCTCAATACCTGCGATTGTATCGTTAGAGCCATAACCATCTTCTGTTACCGTGCCTGCTGTTAAGTTAACAACAGCTCTTTGACCAGCAGCCGAGAAGTCTAAAACGTCATCATTACCAGCACCACCGATGTAATCATCAACACCACCACCAGAATAAATCACGTCATTACCTGCACCACCATCAATCGTGTTCGCCTGACCGTTACCAGTTAAGAAGTCACCGAAATTAGAGCCAGTAAGGTTTTCGATACCAATAAATGTATCTGTGTCACCATCACCATCACCACCAACAGTTGTACCACCATCAGCAATTGATGCCGTTACAGAACCACCTGCGCGTGAATAACTAGCTGTATCGCCATTATCGCCTTGACCGCCACCAGATAAGATATCATCTCCTTCACGGCCCTGAAGAACATCATCGCCCCCATTACCGTAAAGCTCATTATCTAAATCATCACCAATGATACTATCATCTGAAGAAGACCCTAGAATAATTTCAACATTATCAATTGTATCGTTAAAGAACTGACCATCATCGGCAACAACATTATTCTCTAAGTCAACATCAATCGCTTGACCACCAGAATAATCAACTGTATCTGTATCAGCACCACCATCAATATTATCGACGCCAAGACCACCGATAATATAATCATCACCGCCAGCACCATCGATTGTATCGTTACCACTTAAGCCAGAGATTGTGTTATCCAGACCATCACCAGTAATGTTATCATTACCACCAGAACCCACAACATGTTGGAAACTAGAGATTGTGTCATTAGAATTTGCAACACCATTAACTGTTACTAATGCTGGATTATCACCGTCTAATGTTACTGAGATACCTGTGGTAGTACTCATTAGTGAGTAATCAATTGTATCAACACCAGCGCCACCATCAACCGTATCCTCACCTTGCGATGCGTAATAATAGTCTGTTCCGCCTTCTAGTGAATAATCCTCATCAACAGTATTGCTTGATGTAATTGTATCATTGCCACCTGTTGTAATGAACACTTCAAAACCAACGATTGTAGATGTATTGCCATCAAAACCAACAACCTGACTAGCAGCGTTCAAGTTAAGCCCCGTTGCACCAGCCAATGTTACTAACGATGCATCAAGTGTATCTGTATCGGTTAAATCCCCAGCTAATAATTGGTCAAAACCAGATGATAAATAGATATAATCATCGCCAGCACCTGTTTCAAAACGGTTATTTAAAGCCGTACCAGAAAGAGTATCATCGCCCGATGTACCAATAATATTTTCAACAGAGTAAGAAACGTACTGATCGCCTTCGCCACCACCGTTTAAAACAACATTCTGCCAATCATTATCATTTGTACCATCATCATAAAGAAGTGTAATCCCTGTAATCCCGTAAATGCCAACTAAAGTTGAGAAATCAACGGTATCACTATCGCCATCACCGCGATATCTATCTTGACCTGCTGTCGCATAGAAAGTATCAGCACCTGAGTTACCATATAAAATATTTGTACCAGAGTTACCAGTGATGTAGTCTCTGTTACCACTACCATCAACATTCTCAAAGTTACGAATTGTATCATTACGTGAGGTATCACCAGCCTTTACAACGATTGTGTCTTCATCAGCTTCACCCAATGTAATCGTTAAATCACCATTAGCACCTTGAATATTTTCATATCGAATCCAGTCAGTACCATCGCCGCCGTCCATTGTGGCATTACCGCCAGCATTCCAAACACGGATACTGTCATCACCGTCGCCACCATCAACCTCGATACCAACTGAACGGTCACGAATTAAGATATTATCATTACCTGCACCACCGTCAATATATTCTAGGATAGAGCTACCGTTATTGTCAGTTTGAATTCTATCCGCGAAATCAGAAAGAATAATTCTTTCTGCGTCAACCAGTTCAATTGAGTTAACACCACCTGTTTGAACGATGTTAAATCCATCAACTGTATTATAAAACTGCACATCAATTGTCCACTCTTGACCACTGTCAGCCATTTCACTGAAATCAACAGTATCCGTACCTGTACCAAGAACGATGCGACCATTTCTTGCAGAGAAGACAACTTCATCATCGCCACCATAGGTGTAAATAGCGCTGTCATTGATGTCTGTGCGAACATAATCCGCACCATTAGTTGTTGGATCCATGTAAAGATTTTCGATATTAGCGATAGTCCCTGAATCGCCAAGATCATTTAGCGTATAGGTCCCTGCAATCATATCGATTGTCATTGATGTCTCGCCAAGACCCGCTAGATCCGTCCCGTAAATTGTGAACCCTAATGTTCCATCCGTACCGTAATCAATATCCGTATCTCTTAAATGGTCAACACCATTTGAACCATCAAGGTCGTCCGTACCACGGCTCATTACAATTGTGTCATCGCCATTTCCACCCAGAATTGTGTCATCACCAGCACCACCATCTAGATATACATCGTAACCAGCACTACCATTTGCAGTAAGAGAGTCATTACCATCGCCACCCTCACCACGGAAGAGAAGGTTTGTAATAACATCATCACCATCATCACCATAAGCTGTGTATGCGTTAATTATATCATTACCGTCGCCACCATGAGCCGTACGGGAATCAATATCATCATCGCCTTCCTCACCATAGGCGATATCTCCACTATTATCTTTACCTGTAACAATAGTATCATTTCCTAGCCCACCATAAACGGTATCAATACCAGATCCTGAATTAATGATGTCATCGCCGTCGCCACCTTCGATATAATCTTGCCCAATACCAGTGTTAATTGTATCAATACCATCACCACCATAGACGGTATCGTTACCTTCGCCGGTTGTGATTGTATTGTCTTGTGCATCACCAGTGATGTCATCATTACCACGGCCTGTTATAATATCTCTGAAACGTGCCGCTGAATAAGTACCATCACCAGAAATTGTGACATCAAAATAATTTTCTCCGCCATATCCAATAGATAAGTTCGTCATATCTAATGTTACATCAGAGCCAACATCTAAATCAGAGTGGTCAATTGTGTCAATACCAATACCACCATCAACTGTGTCACCACCTGTACCACGGATTGTATCGTCGCCATCACGACCTTCAAGTAAGTTAATCTGGGAGTCACCAGCGATAAAGTCATTTTGTGATGAACCAATAACATTTTCAACCTGAAGCATGTAGAATGTGTTTGCAACACCGCCGACAGTTACACCAATGGTATCACCACCACGAAGTGTTAAGCTAATCGCTGAATCTGCATGAACAGTATCTTGTGAAATATCTAATGTATCAGAACCATCACCACCAACAAGAGTATCTTGGCCACCATTACTAACAAGAATGTCATCGCCAGTATTACCGTCAAGGCGGTTAACCCCTGCATCACCACGGATTGTATCGCGGTTTAATGACCCCAAAACGTTTTCAAAGTTACGAATGACGTCTGCATCAATACCACCGATAGTCACGGTTGAATCATTTGCACCATCAAGCGTAATATCAACAAGGTCATTACTTAAAACAACTGAGTAATCAACGGTATCACCATTGGCACCATCATCACCACCATCTAATGTATCAAGCCCAGCACCACCAGAAATAAAGTCATCGCCGCCACGACCTTCAAGGACGTTGACTTGACCGTCACCATTCAAGTAATCTGTACCACCAGTACCAATAACATTTTCAATTTGGCTTACGAAGTCATCAGAATAGGCATCTACAAGAACACCAGCTAAACCTTCGCCCTGTAATGTTACACTAATACTACTGATAGTCGCATCGGCAGAATAGTCAACTGTATCAATACCCGCACCACCATACATAGTGTTCTGTCCGCTGGACGCTAAGAAGATATCATCGCCATCATCACCGAATAAACGGTCATTACCCGCACCACCATTAAGTGTGTCATTACCGCGGTCACCACGAAGTACGTTTACTTCATCATCACCAGTAATAATGTCATTACCGCGAGTACCTGTAACATTTTCAATATTTACAATACTGTCTGTTTTTAAAATAGCATCATTGGCAGTTAGACGAACATTTGAATCTACGGCTGTACTTCCATTTAATGTTACTTCAATATAGTTTGTTGCATCTAATGATGAATAATTAATTGTATCGCCAATTGTATTATCATCAGCATCATTAGCCTCACCATCAAATGTATCATCGCCATCAGATACAAAGAATGTATCAGCACCGGCGCCACCAAAGATTAAGTCATTTTCAGCAGAACCAGTAATTTGATCAGCAAAGTTAGTTGCGTGATATTCTTCAAAGTTTTGGAATGTATCTGTTGAATCATCCCCTGCGAAGTATGCTGTACCTGAGTCAGCTGTTGCAAGGTTTAAAACAATACCACCAGATAAATCATCCCAGTAAAGTGTATCGTAATCATCACCACCATCGAAATCATCGGCTAATAAACCGCCACGTGCGATATCGTTACCACCCAATAAAGTAAATGTGTTTGATTGCCCATCACCACGAACAATATCGTCACCACCAGTTGCGATTACATTTTCAACGTTTCTGATATCTTCATCATCACCATCAACAACTGTAACTGTTGTGTAGGTTGAAGCGGTTAATGTTACTACAATATTTGTTGCACCAGATGCAGAATAGTCAACTGTGTCTGAATCAGTACCACCATCGATGGTATCTCCACCACCTGAATAAATGAACGTATCAT
>PBIV01000029.1 GCA_002720935.1 Rickettsiales bacterium
AAAGATGATGCGTTGTGATGCCAATGAAGCTGACTTTATGGGGTCTAACTTAACCGATGCCGATCTCTCTTATGCCGTTTTAAAAGATGCGAATACAAAAATGGTTCGCTTAAACGGTACAGAATTAAAAGAAGCTGATCTAACCAACACGGCTATAAAAGATGCTGATGTTGAAGAAGCCGCTGATAAAAGCTAGAATTTTTTTCGTTTATAGACTTCTTGAAATTTCTTGTTAATAACTTTATATTTTCCCTTCACAAGGCGCTTAAAACCTTGCTACTCTAGTAGCCATGTCAATAATTCGTGAATTACCCAATCATTTAGTCAATCAAATTGCCGCTGGTGAAGTGATTGAAAGACCTGCTGCTGCTGTAAAGGAGTTGGTTGAAAACTCAATCGATGCAGGCGCAACCCAAATTGATGTGACTTTGAATGATGGTGGTAAAACCCTAATCCGCGTTAAAGATGACGGCATGGGTATGACAAGAGAAGACTTAAATTTGGCGGTTCAACGTCATGCAACATCTAAACTTCCCGATGATGATCTAGATCATATCTCTACCCTTGGTTTCAGGGGCGAGGCCTTACCATCAATTGGTTCGGTCAGTCGTATGACCATTAAGACCAAACATGCAGATAGCGATGAAGCGTGTGAGATTGAGATTAATGGCGGTCAGCACTTGGACATTATGCCAACTGCCCATGCTAAAGGCACCGTGATAGAGGTGCGTGATTTGTTTTATGCAACACCTGCACGTTTAAAATTTATGAAGTCTGTGCGGGCTGAAACCATGCAAGTGAAATCAGCTTTAGAGCGCTTGGCAATGGCCTATCCCGATATCGGCTTTAGTATGACCCATGATGGTAAAAAATCCTTATTCTTACCCCCAGAGGTGTTGGGTGCTGAGCTTGATACAAACAAACCACCTCGACTTCGAAGACTGGCCAAGATTATGGGCTCTGCTTTTTTAGACAATGCGATTGAGATCTTAGCAGAGCGAGAAACCATGAATTTAAGCGGGTTTATTGGTCTGCCAACTTTTAATAGGGGTCTGCCGGATCATCAATATCTTTTTGTAAATGGGCGCCCTGTTAAAGATAAGGTTTTGGTTGGCGCAGTAAGGGCAGCTTACGCAGATTATTTGGCGCGTGATCGCCATCCTCTCTTGGCGTTGTTTTTAGATATTGATCCAGTTGATTTGGATGTGAATGTGCACCCTGCTAAAACAGAAGTTCGGTTTAGAGATGCTGGCCATGTTCGTGGGCTCATGATTAAATCATTAAAGTTGGCTTTAGAAGAAAAAGCAGGTCAAGCCTCAACAACCGTTGCTTCTCAAACTTTATCAGCCTTCAAAGCCCCTGAATTGGAAAAAAGGCAACTTCATTTTAATGCGAGTGAGAATAGAGCGGCCTTTTCGCAGCCCGTTGCTTCTGCAGTTGGGTATAGCGGTGGGGCATCAAGTTATGGTGGCCATTCATCGGGGGCAAATTTGAATATTCATCAAGGGCTGCATGATAATGCGCGCTATCAAAATCAAGCACCATTGCCACAAAGTTCAGATCATGGTTTTGGTGTCTCAAGCCGTTTTGAAAATGAGGGCGAGGAATCAAGCCAAGCGATCATAGAAAATGATGCTTACTATATGGGCGCGGCAAGAGCGCAATTGCATGAAAATTATATCGTTGCCCAAACAAAGGACGGCCTAGTCGTCGTCGATCAACACGCTGCGCATGAACGCCTCACCTATGAGAAGATGAAGGCGCAATATGGCGATGGCGGGTTAAAACAGCAAGGATTGCTTGTCCCCGAAATTATTGAGATGGATGAGGATGAAGCAGATCTGCTTTTAAACAATAAAGAGAGTCTTGATTTACTTGGGCTTAATGTTGATTCTTTTGGGGGTGGCGCAGTTGTCGTAAGAGCCGTGCCAGCTATATTGTCTGATCGTATCGATATTAAAAAAGTGCTTTATGATTTGGTGGATGAGATTAAATCAATGGGGCAAGCGTTAAGCTTAAAAGAACAAATTGACGAAGTGCTTTCAACGATGGCATGCCACGGCTCAATTCGCTCTGGTAGACGGCTCAATCGTGATGAGATGAATGCCCTTTTAAGACAGATGGAAAAAACCCCGTTTTCTGGTCAGTGTAATCATGGTCGTCCAACTTATGTTGAGCTGAAACTTAAAGACATAGAAAAACTTTTTGGTCGCCGTTAATATTGTTTACATAATACTTGACATTTTTAAATGAAATTAGTATAATCTTGCTCTTAATAAGATAAAAAAGTCTGAAAAATGGCTTACATATTAGGAGATAAAATATGGTGACTTTAAAAGAACTACGTGATGCTTACTTAGCACAGCCAACAAACGCTAAATCAGCTTATGAATTAGCGTTTGTACAGGCAGGGGACGGTGATGTTGTGGCTGCAACTAGAACTCTTCAGGCTTCTGTTAACCAAGCCATCCAAAAACCAGATATGGATGAAGATCAAGAAAAAGTGGTTGGTCTTTATGCTGGGTTAAAAGGTTCTGGCGCTATTGAATTTCAGGTTATTAAAGGCACAATTGGAAAAGAAAAATTTCATGATGTTTTGTCACGTTTTGGTAATCCTCAAATTGGACAACAGGTGGCTGAAAAGAGTGGAATTCGTACAACTTGCCCAACTACGGATATTTATATTCCAACACCGGTTAATAAACAATCAAATCGTGCGGCGAGCTTTGATGATAAAAGACGTCAATTCAGAGCGACCAAACTCGCTCGATAAAAACAGCCGATTTAAGACAAGGCTTCTTTCATTTCATCGGGATAATCCACGATAATGGCATGAATATTTTTTGTAAGTTCAGCATCTTTTAGGGCTGAGACAACTTTTTCATTGTCATGGACTTTTACTTGGGCGCCATATGTCCATAGAACAATGCTTTTATCAGGATATAGCTCATCTATATAGGGCTTTGCATGGAATAGATATGACTCGGCTTCAAAACAAAAGAAGTCAGGATTAATAGACCCAATCATTTCTTGATCAATAAATTCTTTTCTCAACGGCGTATAGTGATAGTAATCATCAAGTTTATTCTTGCTCTTTGACCAAGGATACATTTGCCCCTTATCTTGATTATATAAGGCATAAAGCATGGCAATTTTTGCAGTTGCTACTTTTTTGCGCAATTCTAAAAGGGGCTGATGGGCAAATGATGAATAAACAATTTTTTCATGATCCAAGGGAATATTTCTTGCACTTAATGCATCCAAAACAGGCTTTAAAACATCCTCACCTTTTAGTTCAAGGTTAATAGTTTTATCTTGATGTTTTTCCCATAGATCAAGAAGCTCATCAAATTTTGGAATAGCCGATCCATCTTTGATAATAAGGCTCCCCGCATCAACACTGTTTAACTCATCAATACGACGATCGCCAATAAATTCTGCTGATGCCTCTTTTAAGTTTTTTCTTATTTCATATTCTAAATATGTGCCGCCATACCAAGTGTCGTGAATGTGAAAAACCTTATTATCTTTTGATTTTACGCAATCTGTTTCAAATCCTTGTGCATTTTCAAAGGCATGTTTAAATGCACTCAAAGAATTTTGAAAATGATCATTATTGTTGCAGCCTCTGTGACCCCAAATTTCAAAAGTGTAAGCCATGATCTATTTTTTCTCCGCATTGTTTAAAATATGTTGGAAGCCGATAACGGTGTAATTCCATCCCGTAATAACGGCCAATATTGCGGCCAGTGCCAACAACCAATGCCCAACTTCTAAAGATGTTAAACCAAAGGGCAAGACATCTTGGGCATGCGGGCCAACAATTAAAAACCCAAGACAGAACATTTGAGAGGTTGTCTTCCATTTTGCCAGTAAACTAACGGGAAGTTTAATGTTAAGAGGGCCTAAATATTCTCGTAAACCTGCGATAAAAATTTCTCTGATTAAGATGACCATTGCAGGGATAATCCAATAATCGTAAAGACGATCAAGAGCGGCAAGCGTCATTAAAATTGCAGCAATTAAAAGTTTATCAGCAATCGGGTCTAAAAACTTTCCGATCGGGGAGACAACATTCCATTTACGGGCTAAATAGCCATCAAAAAAATCAGTTATACAAGCATATGTGTATAAGCCCAAAGCCGCCCAAGAGCACCAAGCCGGAACTTGCATCATTAAAAAGATCAAAATTGGAATAATTACAATTCGTGACCATGTTAGAATATTTGGTAAATTTCTCATATCTCTCTCACACCCTATATATTTTTATCAATTTAGCATGACAGCATCAAAAAATCATTCTCTATTTTATTTGACAGCGGGGGATTTATTTTGCAGTCTTAAACCATACCTAGCAAAAAATATAAAAGAATAAAAACAAATGAAAAAGATTTTAGGGACGATCTTTAATCCTTTCTCATTCGGCGATAAAAAAGTAGACGCTTTAAAATTTGCTGATTTTAGAAAATTAAAGGATGAAGAGAAAACAGTTGAGGTTTGTTTAAGTGCTTTAGGGGATATTGCGGCTGATCCATCTTTATTAAAAGATTATATAAGCGCATTGCCTAAGCAAATCATGCAAAATTATGACTTTTGGAGTGGGGCTATTGATGCCTATCCAAGAGCTTTAGAGCATATGCCAATCGGCGTTGCAGATTATGACCTCCTTAAAAAAGCGGTTAAAGCACATTGGAATTTAATTCTACATTTTGAAAAGAAAATAGAGCTAAGCCAAGAGCTTGTTCTCTCGGCCTTTAATGAAGTGCGCCCAAATTCCTATAGCTTAATAAAAGAACTGCCGAGCCGTTACATCAATGATGAGGTTATAGATCGTGCTTTAGATGTGTCTGGAAAAGCACTTGAACTTTTACCGATGAGCGACCGCACAAGAGAGCGTTGTGAGAAGGCCTTTAATAATAAGCGCTCGGTGCCAAAATTATCGATTGTGCCTGATCATTTTATTTCTGAAGCGATCTGTATTAAAGCACTTTCAAGATGTGGCAGTGAGATTGAACATATCCCAAACCGTTTTGTGCAAACAGATGAGGGCAAAAAGCTGTTTTATGATATAGCAGCAAAAATGGGCAAAGGGTTAAAATATTTCCCCGATGAGGAAAAAACGCCGACACGTTGTTTGGTATCATGCCAAGCAAACCCCCATGATCTTGAGTTTGTGCCAGATGAACTTAAATCTGATACTTTAATGGTGCAGGCAGTGGCGCGTGACGAAAGCGTTTTGAGATATTGTTTAGAGGATTTCGAGGAAATGTATTTAGAAGGTGCCTTTGATTTTGATGTGGAACATGTTCAAAGTACTTTGAAAAAACATGCGCTAGAAAAAACGGTTTCCTTTATTATCAAACCTATTCGCTCATTCGTATCTTAAGAATTAAAGTGGTTATAAATTGTCTTAGCGGTTGTCTCACTTATCCCTTCAACACGGCACAAATCATTTAAGCCTGCACGGGCAACGGCTTTGGCTGATCCAAAGTGAAGGAGCAGTGCTTTCTTGCGCTTTGCACCAATGCCAGCAATTTCATCTAATGGATTTTTAAAGGTTTCTTTTTTGCGTTTGGCGCGATGTGTTCCAATTGCAAAGCGGTGTGATTCATCACGTAATTTTTGCACAAAAAACAATGATGGATGATTTTTGGGTAATTTAAAACTGCTGCCATCTATATGATGGAATGTTTCATCGCCTGCATTTCTATTGGGGCCCTTTGAAATCCCGTAAATAGGAATATCATTGATGCCTAACTCATTTAGGGTTTGAACAGCACTTGATAATTGCCCCTTACCACCATCAACAAAGATCAGATCAGGCCATAGCCCTTTTTCCCTTGAGGGGTCTTCTTTTAGTGCCCTTGCAAAACGGCGCTCAAATACTTCTCGCATCATGGCATAATCATCGCCCGCCTCAATATCGCCTTTGATATTAAATTTACGGTACTGGCTTTTCTTAAATCCATCAGGGCCCGCAACAATCATTGCGCCAATTTGATTGGTGCCAGAAATATGACTGTTATCATAGACTTCAATCCTTTGTGGGATATCGGATAAATCAAATATCTCAATTAGGCTTTCAAGTAATTTTTGTTGGTTTGAATGCTCATTTAAATTGCGGATCAGCGCTTGTTTTGCATTGTTAAGCGCGTGATCGAGGACTTTCTTTTTATCACCCCTAGATGGAATAAGAAGCCTTACTTTGCGCTCTGCTTTTTTGCTTAATGCTTCTTCAATCAGCTCACTTTCATCAGGTTTGTGGGATAGGATAAGCGTGTTTGGTACTGGCTTGTTATCATAAAATTGCACAATAAATTGTGATAAAATATAGGGGCTTTCTAAATCTTTTTCATGGCTTGGGAAAAACGCCCTGTTGCCGTAATTTCGCCCTTGTCTAAAGAAGAAAACTTGAATACAAGTTTTGCCAGCCTCATGAGCCAATGCCATCACATCAACATCGCCGAGCGATGGTAAATTAATACCTTGATCGGATTGAATATTGGTAAGCGCTTTTATGCGATCTCTTAAATGAGCTGCTTTTTCAAATTCAAGGTCAGCGCTCTCTTGAAGCATTTTTTTTGTTAGGCTATCTTGCACAACACGGTTTTTACCAGAGAAAAAGTCCTTTGCTTGCTCAACTTGTTCTTTATATTCATCTTGAGTGACAAGACCGACACAAGGGGCTGTGCAGCGCTTAATTTGATATTGCAAACAGGGCCTTGATCGATTTGCAAAGATATTATCTGAGCAATTCCTGAGTAAGAATGCTTTTTGCAAAGCGATCAGTGTGCGGTTAACTGAATCGGCACTGGCAAAGGGACCAAAATATTTATGTTCTTTTTTTTGGCTACCTCGGTGTTTTGTTAGAAGCGGAAAATCGTGATCGCCCGTAATCATGATGTAAGGATACATTTTATTGTCTTTTAGTAAGACATTATAGGCTGGCTGATAGCGCTTAATCAGGTTTGCTTCTAGTAGGAGTGCTTCTTTTTCGGTATGGGTTTCTATAAACTCCATTAGCCTTGTTTCAGAAATCATACGCTGGATACGGTTCGTATGGCCATTAAGACGGGTATAGCTCGTGACACGGTTTTTTAGGTTCTTGGCTTTTCCGACATAGATCACATCGCTGTGTTTATTGATCATTCTATAAACACCAGGACGGTCGGGTAAGTTTCTCACATACCCTTTGATAATTTCAGAGCCTGTATTCTCAAGCATCTTTTCATTATTTTGATTATTATCATCACTCATAAGCAGTAATATAGTGACTTTAGCCACAGATTTCTAATAAATTTGGATATCAAGGCTTGACTTTCAATGATAATTTGATAAAATTATGGAAAATATATTTAATTAGGAGATGTTAAATGGTCGATACTTCAAAAAAAGCAGATGTTCCAGATCGAGTTTCTTGGGAATTGATTATGAGTGTGTTTCCAGACGGTGGGTGTTTTCCTCCATTAAATGAGTTTAGGGTTGAGGCTGTCAATTATGCTGCTGGTAAAGAAAGACTTGTTTGTTCTGTGGAAGGTTTCAAAAAAGAGCGCTGTGTTAGAACGGGTGATATTCCTAGTGGGTTACAACCTGGCGACAAGGTTGCGATTACATCAAAGGGTCAACTTTTGAAAATGATTTAAATCTCTTGTAAAAGCGGGATGCCCGTTTTCTTTGCGATGTCATGAATTAAGCTTTTGATCTCTTCCAAATTATTCGTTGAAGTTGCCTCAATGCGAAGAGAAATTTTATTTTCTGTGTTAGACGCTCGAACTAAGAACCAGCCCTTTTCATTATAGGCACGCACCCCATCAATCTCTAAATATTCCCACCCGTTAAGGGTTTTTATCGTATCTGTAATTTGCTCAATAAGCTTAAATTTCTGGGTTTCATCAACTTTTATTCGATATTCTGGTGTAATAATTCTACTTGGGATGATTTTGCGAAGCTCGGATAAGGGCTTTCCAGTCTTGCTTAGCAACTCAATTAAGCGCAGCGCACAGTAAAGCGCATCATCATAGCCTTTAAATTTATCCTTGAAAAAAATATGACCAGATAGCTCGCCACCAAGCAAAGCACCTGTTTCATTCATTTTATAGCGAACGTTAGAATGCCCACTTTTCCAAATGATACCTTGCCCGCACCAAGCGTTAACACAATCAAAAAGGGCACTAGAGCATTTTATATCGGCAACAATTTTGGCACCTTGGTTGTCTTTCAAAATACCATAGGCAAGCAAAGTGATAAGGTCATCACACCAAAGCGGATCGCCCTGATCATCAAGCACACCGATGCGGTCGCCATCGCCATCAAAAGCAAAGCCAATGTCACATTCTTTATTTAAAACAGTGTTTTTTAAATCTTTTAAATTTTCCTCAATTGTCGGGTCTGGATGATGATTGGGGAAATTGCCGTCAACCGCATCAAATAAGACAAAATGCTCGCCCACCAATTGAGACGTAAATTGATTGATAAGTGCGCCAACCGATCCATTGCCACAATCCCAAGCAATTTTTAAATCTGGGTTTAAGGTATGAAAACGACTGATGAGGTCAGTGATATAATCTTGTTTAATATCTTGTTCTAAATGCGTTCCAAGAGTTGTCGTTTCAAATTTATGGGTTTCAATAATGGTTTTTAAGTTTTGAATGTCATCACTAAAAAAAGGTTCATGATTAATCGTAAATTTAAATCCATTGTAATTTTTCGGGCTATGTGATCCTGTCACAATGATTGTCGCATCAACGTCTAAATGATAACTGCTAAAATAACTAAGGGGCGAGGTTGCAAGCCCTAATTCAATGACATGAATGCCTTGGCTTAACAATCCATTGATTAGTTTATTTTTTAAAGCTGGCGAGCTTAATCGTCCATCATAGCAAACAGAGATTGTGGGCGCTTCATGTCCCGTTTTGTCTTTTAAAATAAGTCCAAATCCAGCGCCAATTTTATAAGCATCATCATCAAACAATGTTTCATTATAAACACCGCGAATATCATAATCACGAAAGAGGGTTGGGTTAAGGCTCATTAATTTTTTTAATCTTGAGGTAGCTCTAAAAAGTCCATTTGGTTNTTGGCNAAGAATTTACGAGAATGGCGNACATCAAAATGGTTTCNGCTCCANTCAATGCTGTTGAAATCGCCACAATTTTCACAAATTGGGTGCCAGTCTGTATGGATTGCNTGACAGCTTGTGCAAGACCATTCTTCTTCTCTATCGGCTTGAGANGCTTTNACGAGCCAAGCACTTGAACGCTTTTCATCTTTGAACTGTTTAATTTCTAAATCTGAAAGGGCAAGGAAAACATTTTCAAGCGCATATTTTTCACTTAAATCTTTTAATTCGGTACGTGCCTCACCATAGAGATTGGCTTCCATCGCACTAAGCGCATAACGAAGCCTTGCGTGAACATTTTGAGGGTGTTGTTTTCTAAGCCACTTGACATGATTTAATTTTTTCAATGGATCAATATCTTGATCTCTGAATTCTTCGTTAAAAAGCTTAACCCAAAGGCGCGCAATATCGGGATGCGGGCTTTTCTTCCATGCTTTTTCTAAAATTTTGCGTGCTTCGCTAAAATTACCATGGGCAAGGCGTGTTTTCGCGTAATAGATAACCGCCGGCAACCAATCTTCTTTGATCACATAAGCGTCTTTTGCAAAGCCAAGGGCAACTTCGAACCTAGCACTGCTATTAGCGACATCACATCTGGCTAATAAAACAGCTGCTTTTAAAGACTTAAATTCTTCTTTTGAATAAACTTTTGCTTTATAAGCGCGGTGCAACACATCTTCTGCGTTAGACCATTCACGAATTTGGATATAAAGCGAGAATAGTTTTTTCAAAACCCATGGTGTTTTGGGTTGTTTTTCATCGGCGAAATTTAAAATTTGAATGGCTTGATCGACATTGCCATCTTTTAATTTTTGAGCTAAAAGACCGCGCACCCCTAAAAATGAGGTTTGTTTATCTTCAATTAAAGCCAAAAACTCATTTTCAGCCTGCTTATCTTCGCCAGCGATAACGGCTGCTTGCGCGGATAAGAGTTTTGCCAATGGTTGGTTGGGGATATAACGTTTGGTTTTCTTGGCGAGCTTTAGCGCTTTTTTCTTATCGCCACTGGCAATCGCCACCAAGCCAGCAGAAAGGGCATTATAGCCTTTTTCTTTATCACGAGCTTCGGAATATTTTTTCCACCATTGTGGCACGGTTACAATTGAGCGCCAAAAACGATAGAGCTGTGCTGTGATAATGATTAAGACAAGAACAGCCAGTAAGGCGATACCTAAATCAACCATATAGACACGATCGGCAATATTGACTTCTACGCTGCCTTCTTGGCTTGCCACCCATAGAACAAGGGTAACAACCAATCCAAGCTTAATAAAAAACCACAGTGCTTTTAACATGATTGATCCAATACCTTTTTAGCCTTTAAAAGCCACCACTTCCAAAACCGTCATTTTGTGTGCCAAACTGAACAGGGCCACCACCCACCGAGCCAGATCCGCCACCTGTGCCAAATTGAACGGCACGACCAGCACCGCGACTTGTCATGTTCTCTAATTGTTGAACAAAATCATTAGATAACATCGAGCTTAGCTCTTCTGCGGCAACACGTGCTTGGGCATCTTCAATCCATGGCTGAGCTTTTTGTTTCGCAGCAGGATCAAGTTTTTCCAATTCCGCAATCGCCCCTTTAATATCCCCTTGGTTCATCAAGGTTTCTGCGCGCGCCGTAATCGCCGCTCTATCATCGCCCTCTGCCATGCCTTTTTTCTTAACAGTGACAATATTATTCAGTCTATTGAGGGCTTTTTCTTTCCATGAAATATCCTCGCCTGCTAATTCTGCTTTTGCGATTTCGCCTGCGAGATCGGTAAATTCACTACTTAATTTTTCACGGCTCATAATGCCGTTTTTCGCATAGGGTTCAATTTTTTCAATGGCGGCTAAAAGTTCTTTATCATCGCCAGCGAGCATACGAACGGTCTCAATATCCTCTTCTGGAGAGCCACCACTCATGATTGTTTCACGAAGCTGTGTAACAGCCAGCATCATTGCAGCCGCTTTTAAATCATTACCATTCATACCTTCTAAAATATCAGCCAGCGCATCATTATCTTTTTTGGCTTGCTGAAGCTCGGTTTCGATATTATCAACGCGGCCCTGCATACCGGTTAGCATTTTTTGTAGGTCTTTTGTGCCATCGTTTAAGATTTTTTGTCCCATATTGCTTGATTGTAACATTGCAATACGGTTATTCATGGTCTTCATCTGACCACTTAAATCTTGGATTTGAGAAATTTTATCAATCAGATTACCGCCTGCAAATTTTTGCATTTCAGCGCGCATTCTGCGTTGTGCGGCTAAAAGCTGTTGTTGCTTTTCGCGAAGCTGTTCTTGTTTTTCTTCAATCGCTTCGATTTGTGCGACTTTTTCTTTTTCCAAATCAGCAAAGAAGGTTGGGCCTAAAAAGATCATAGACAAGCCAACAATGATAACGCATAAAAGAACACTTGTTACGACGGCCTTGGTAAAGGCATGGCGCTCTGCTCGGCGAATGCTTTCTTTATTATCAGACATCTCATCCATGAAGGTTTTTGTAACTTCTTCAATACGGCGATCATCATAACGCCTTGGGCCTTTACGGCGGTCTTTGTCCGCTGGGTAATTAGCAGCTGTCTCTTTGTCTTGGCGACGGTCTTGACCTGAGCGTCTTTTCAAACTCTCTTCATTAGAAGTATCTGTCTTTTTAGAAGCTGATTTTTTAGTCTTTTTTGTATCGTCTGAATTATTTGTCATGATTTTTATCTCGAAATAAAGTCTAAGAATAGCGTTATTATTCTTTATAGTATACAAAACATAGCAAAGCTTTGGAATCTTTGATATATAAATTTCATGAAAATTTTAGGAATAGAGACGAGTTGTGATGAAACATCGGTTGCGATAGTTGATGAAAATCGACAAATCTTGGCCAACATTGTGCGCTCACAATTAAAGGAACATGATGAATATGCAGGCGTGGTGCCAGAGATCGCCGCGAGGGCACATCTGGATTTTCTCTCGTTGATGGTGCCAGAGGCATTGGCTCAGGCAGGTTTAGATTATAAAGATCTGGATGGCATAGCCGTGACGTCTGGCCCTGGGTTAATCGGTGGGGTTTTGGTTGGTGTTATGGCGGCCAAGTCAATTGCGCTTGCTCACAACTTACCAATATTAGGCATTAATCATTTAGAAGGTCATCTTTTAACACCAAGATTAATCGATGCGGATTTAGAGTTTCCTTATTTGGTTGTTCTGGTTTCTGGTGGGCATAGTCAGATTTTAATTGCTCATGGATTGGGTAATTATGAACGTTTGGCGACAACGGTTGATGACGCAGTGGGCGAAGCTTTTGATAAATCAGCCAAGCTGATGGGGCTTGGCTATCCAGGCGGGCCAAAGATTGAGAAAATGGCGCTAGAGGCGACAGGTAAATATGAATTTGATTTACCAAGACCGGTTTTAAAAAACCATAAACTAAATTTGTCTTTTTCAGGGCTTAAGACGGCTGTGAGACGTGAAGCCGAAAAATATATCATTGATGGCAAAATTGAAGCAGAGTTTGTCAGTGATCTCTCAAACGCTTTGCAAGAAGCTATTGGTGATGTTTTAAACAATCGCCTTAAAAAAGCGCTCAAAATTTATTTGGATCAAACAAATCCTGAAAATCCAGTATGCGTTTTATGCGGTGGTGTTGCTGCCAATAAAGTTCTGAGAGCCAGATTAGAAGCAACATGTCAAAAAAATGGAACGAAATTTGTCGCCCCGCCATTATCTTTATGTGGGGATCAGGCCGCAATGATTGCTTGGGCTGGTTTAGAGAGGTTTAAAGCTGGGTATAGTGATGACCTTGACTTTGTCTCAAGACCAAGGTGGCCGCTTGATAAGGAGGCCGAGCCTGTGCTTGGGGAAAAAGGATCAAAGTCTGGTGTGAAGGCTTAAAAAAGAAAGCTAATTATTATAAACAAATTTGATCTTTTCAATTTTTACCTGTATAACACCACACTCAAAAGAAGTATTGTATAAAAATACTCAGACTATAAATAAGGAGATCTTATATCTATGAACTTATCTGATTTAGAGAGCTACCGCGAAAAAACCCCTTACGAAAAAGTTTTTATTTTAGGCGCTGGTGCGTGGGGAACGGCTATTGCAAATACAGCGGCTAGAGCAGGGCGCGAGGTCACATTATGGTGTCGCAATGATGAAGTCATAGATACAATGACAAGAGGCCAAGAAAATAAAAAATATTTACCTGGCGTATTAATCGAAGAAGAGATCAAGGTTACCAAAGATTTAAACTTGGCTAAAGATGCGGATGCAATCTTTATTGTTTGTCCAGCTCAACATTTTCGCGAAATGATCGAAAAGTTACCCAAAGATATTGATGAAAAAGTTCCTTTCGTTATTTGTTCAAAAGGGATTGAAATCGATACAGGTAAAATTCTATCAACTGTTTTACAAGAAGTTCACCCAGGACGTGTTTTTGCTGTGCTTTCGGGCCCAACTTTTGCGAGTGAGACAGCCAAGGGCTGGCCAACTGCTGTAACTGTTGCTTGCACGGATAGAGACATTGTGAGAAATGTCGCCAACGCGGTTAGTCACAAGACATTTCGTCCTTATATTACAGATGATCCAATTGGCGCACAGATTTGTGGTGCGGTTAAAAATGTGATCGCGATTGCGTGTGGTATCATTCATGGCAATGGTATGGGTGATAACGCAAGAGCAGCCCTTGTAACAAGGGGCTTACAGGAAATTTGGCGCCTTGGTAACGCTATGGGCGCAAAGCGTAAAACCTTTATGGGAATGTCAGGGATTGGCGACCTCATGCTCACTTGTTCATCAATGCAGTCTCGAAACTTCTCACTTGGTGTGATGTTAGGCCAAGGGCGTTCATTAGAAGATATCTTAAAAGGTCGCACATCTGTAACCGAAGGTGTTTATACGGCTGATTCAGTTATCAAGCTTGCCAGTAAACATGCGGTGGACATGCCGATTTGTCGCGCCGTTCAATCGATTTTAAAAGGCGAGGAAACGGTCAAAAACGCAATTGAATCCGTTTTAACAAGACCACTTAACGAAGAAGGTTAAGGTTTATTTGATTGACCTGCTGAACGTTTTCGGGCTGTTGGTGTTGCTTCGGATGTGTTTTTCATGGTATCCAACTTTGCTTCGACAATAGCGATTAAATGATCAAAACGACGCATGATTGAATTAACACCATGTCCTAGCATTTTTGTTGTTTTTTCAACGGCCAATTCGTCATTACCAAATCGTGGATCAAGATAAACAACTGTGTGCGCCCCAGAGCGAACACCTGCAATAACACCAGCATCAGTGTCTTCAACAACAAATGTGTTTTCTGCTTCACTGCCTATCGTTTTCATAGCCAAAAGAAAAACATCTGGCTCAGGCTTTTTAACACCATTTGTTAAATCAGGGCCAAAAAACCCAGAAAAATAATGAATTAAGCCTTCTTTTTTAAGGCCTTTTTTCTGACGTTCTGTTGGATTTGTTGATCCAATTGTCATTTCAATCAAAGGGTTGTTATAAAATCTTTCCAATGTTTCTCTGACACCTGGAACAACTGGAATTGTGTCTTGGTCATATAAGGCCTGTTTTCGCTCTTCATGTAAGCGCCCCATCTCTTCAAACTCTTCATCTGTTGCCTCTAAGCCTTCACTTTCAGCGATTTTGATGAATTTCTCAACGGGCCCTAATCCTGCAAATTCACAAAAAACACGTTCAGGCGAGATATCATAATCCATTTTTTCTTTTACAAGATTGGCCGTAATTCTTGAGACTTCAAACTCTGTGTCAAAAATTGTTCCGTCTAAGTCAAAAATGATGTGAATTTTATTCTTATCCATTGTGGCTAGTCCTTAATTTTGTAAACTATGATTTAAAGAGTACTTTTAGAAAATGAGACTCTTTGTTTTTGTGCTTGAGGTTTGGCTGTTTTCGCATGATCCGCTAAATATTTTAAAGCTGCACGAGATTCCGCTTGGAAAAATAGATCTTTTTCAATAACGATTTGCATCATTGTTCTTTTATAAGCATCATCAGACGGGCTGTTGCAAATAATGGCACACATGGCACCTTCATGATCAGCTTTATTCCCGCAAAATGTCATTTCGCCATCTTCGTTAACAATTACATCGCCAACGCTATATGAGCTTGTGTCGCCAGGAGAATGTTTATTGGGTCTGGTATGAATACAACTTAATTTTAAATGCTGGCGTTTAAAAGCATCTTCAAAAAGGGTAACCTCAATTGATAAATCCCCATTTCCCTTTTCATTTAGATCTTGTTGTAAATCTTTCGCCATAAAGCGCCACATTTTTTCAATTGTTGCAACGGCCTTGCACATTTGTATGACGTTATGATCAAGCATAATGCTTGGCTTGAGCGTCGATAAGTTAGAGTCTTTAGTTGCAGAATGTGTTGCTAATGTTTCTTGCATCATTTTTTTTAATAATCCTTACTTCCTTAATAATGATTGTGCTTTTTTTGCACGGTTCATTGTGGCTGAATTGCTTTGCCCGCCAACATTTGCCAAATGTTTACGGACATTTTGTTTAACATCAAAATGAAACTCATGACCATTCTGGCTGGATAATGTGAAGAGTTTATTACACGCCTTTTCAACGTCTAATTGTTCGGTCTGTGTTGGATAAATTACAACTTTTTCATCATCTGGCGCAGAGGCGCGGTTTGTAACCGATTGCGCAGAAATACTCATCATAATATGACCATCACTGGTGGTTGTAATGATGACATCTTTTTTTGTATCTGGAATAAGCGTGTCATTTGAAAAATTACGAAATGTGATTTTAATTTCTGTTTTATCAAAGGCTGTTTCAGCTCTGTTAATCTCTACATTAACAACATTGCCCTCTGGCTCGACAAGACCTCTGTTGATCTGATCTGTATAATAAGCACTGGATTGCTCAATGATTTCAGCCAGTTTCACAACTGGCGCAATGAGCTCTTGTTCCAAGGCCAAACGATCCTTTTGAAGCGCGCGGTTCTCCGCTTCTACAGTTTCAAGTTCTTGTGTCAAATTGTGCTCGTTAGTCATCGGAAATCCATAACGTTTTGTGTTAATTTACATAATTATATAGATAATTAGCTTCAAGGTCAAGGAAAACCTTAGAAAATAAGGTTTTAAATTAAGAGTTTTATTACTGGTATAAGAATCTAAAAGAAAAGAATGATGCGGATAATGGTTTGGTTTTGAAACTTTTTATCGAATTTGAAAAAGCGAGACTTGATCTTAAATAAAGCATCTCTTAGACTGCTTTCATATTCAATAAGGTTTAGCAGCTTTTTATTTATATATAGGGAGAAATTAGCATGGACGTTAAGCATGTCGGCAGGGAACTCTTTCCTGAGCAACTAGATGAGCAAAAATACCAAGAACTTTATAATCAATCTATTGAAAACCCAGAGGAATTTTGGGCGGATATGGGCAAACGCCTTGATTGGTTCGAGCCTTTTTCAAAAGTTAAAAATACTAGCTTTGAAGATGATATTACGATCAAATGGTATGAAGATGGCGTTTTAAATGTTGCGTATAACTGTCTTGATCGTCATTTAGATGAGCATGGCGATAAAGTTGCGTTTATCTTTGAAGGCGATGAGCCAAGTATTTCTTATAATGTCACTTACAGACAAGCCCATGAAAAAGTTTGTAGGCTTGCCAATGTCTTAAAAGATAGAGGCGTCAAAAAAGGCGATCGCGTAACAATTTACATGCCTATGGTGGTTGAAGCATGCTATGCGATGCTTGCTTGTGCAAGAATTGGGGCGGTGCATTCGGTTGTGTTTGGCGGATTCTCTCCAAAAGCATTAAGAGACCGTATTATCGATTGCCAATCTGATTTTGTGATTACGGCTGATGAAGGTAAGCGCGGTAGCAAATCTGTCCCATTAAAGGTCAATGTTGATGAGGCCTTAAAAGAATGTCCAGATGTGCGTCATGTACTCGTTCTTCGTCATACAGGCGGCGATGTTGAGATGGTTGATGACCGTGATTTGGATATGGCGATGGAAATGAAAGATGCCTCTCCAGAATGCGAGGCCGAACCAATGAAGGCTGAAGACCCGCTTTTTATCCTTTATACCTCTGGTTCAACAGGAAAACCAAAAGGTGTACTTCATACAACTGGTGGCTACCTCACTTATGCAAGTCTAACGCATAAGGCTGTTTTCAATTATCAGCCTGGCGATATTTATTGGTGTACAGCTGATGTTGGTTGGATTACGGGGCACTCTTATATTGTTTATGGACCTTTAGCCAATTGTGCAACGACATTAGTTTTCGAAGGTGTACCAAATTTCCCTGATTATTCAAGGTTCTGGCATGTTGTTGATAAGCATAATGTGACTTTGTTTTACACGGCACCAACAGCGATTAGAGCACTGATGCGTGCTGGTGATGATTTTGTTAAGAAGACAGAGCGCAGCTCTCTAAGGCTTCTTGGATCAGTGGGAGAGCCGATTAATCCAGAAGCATGGCACTGGTATCATGATGTTGTGGGCGAAGGGCGCTGTGAGATTGTTGACACGTGGTGGCAAACAGAAACAGGGGGCATTATGATTACCCCACTTGTTGGTACAAACACACAAAAAGCTGGCTGGGCGACAAAGCCATTTTTCGGCATTAAGCCCAAATTAGTTGATAATGAAGGCAACCCTGTTCAAGAGCCAAAAGCAGGCGAGGAGCCAGTTGAGGGTAACTTGGTCATTACTGACAGCTGGCCTGGTCAGATGAGAACGGTTTATCGTGATCATGAGCGTTTTAAGCAAACTTATTTCTCAACCTTTAAGGGGACTTATTTTACAGGCGATGGTGCGCGCATGGATGCGGATGGAAATTTCCAAATCACAGGACGTGTTGATGATGTGATTAATGTCTCTGGCCATCGTTTTGGAACGGCTGAGATTGAAAGTGCATTGGTCGCGCATAACTCTGTTGCAGAAGCGGCCGTTGTTGGCTATCCGCATGATTTAACAGGGCAAGGGATTTATGCTTACGTGACTTTAAAAGAGGGAATGGATGGCGATGATGATTTGGCTAAAACGTTGGTTAAACATGTTCGCTCAGAAATTGGTCCAATTGCAAAAATTGAGCTTCTCCAATGGGCTGATGGTTTACCAAAAACGCGCTCTGGAAAAATTATGCGCCGTATTTTAAGAAAGATTGCAGCCAATGAATGCACAAATCTGGGCGATACGTCAACCTTAGCGGATCCAACAATTGTTGATCGTCTCATAGATCAGCGTTTAAATAAGTAAGAAATTAAAGCCCCATCATATCCGAGTGGGGCTTTTTTTAAAATTATTGAGCTTAAGTATTAAAGAAGCCGAGAAATCTTTTCTTCTTTTTTCCAGCTTCGGCGGCGAGAACTTTGGCTTCTATTTCTCGTATTCTTTGGCGATGTTCTTCTTGTTTTTTCTCATAAATTTCTGCCATTTCGGCTTGTGCAACACAAGAGTCTGTGAAATCTGGCAACCCATCTCTTTCAATGATCGCCTTAACAGCTGGGGCAAATTTCGGTGTTTTTTCACAAATCGCAACAATAATTTCTTCGATAATATCATTACCAGAACAATCTGTCTGGAAACCATTTTTCCTGCCAGATACAAAAATTTCTCCATCAGGGCTGTTTCCAAAAGAAACTTCTACCTTATCCGTAAGGTAAGCATATCGAAATTCTTGGTCTTTATAAAAACGTCCTACATTAAATCTAAATTTTAGTTTTGGTTCATCATATAGTTCATAATCAAATTCATAGATTAATTGCATTACTTGTTCTGTTTGCTTGGCTGATAACAATCCACCCATATCAGTTTCATCCAAGATTTTATTGATAAACTCTAAAACTGGGGCAAAGATACGATCAACCAATTCGCGTTTGCGTTTATAATCGCTGCTGGCTTCATCAAGCTTTTCTAAAAGATTTAATTTTAATTGTTCTTCTGCGCTTAACGCAGCTTGTGCTGAAAATTCTCTGCGTGACATATGGTCTCTCTCTTATAAAAAAATCAATGCTTAAAATTGTTACCATATAAATAGCACTTATATATATGTTATGTCAATTATAAACGAAATTTATCGCGCTGTCCTTGTGGCACAGATGATGGGCTGATGCCTGCTGTGTTTAGCTGCGCTAACATAGCAGCGTTATCTTGTGAGACGCTAAGGGCATTTTTCACGCCTTGGTTCTCTAATTTCAATAATAGAGAAGAGCTCGTCTCGGGGAAATGTTCTTTAAGCCATTCTTTCGTGTACTCAAACGCTTGCTCTGGTGTAAAAGATTTATCTTGATTGTTTAGGCTAAAGTTACCTTCTTCATCAATGTCCCAATCCAACATCTGGGCTCCATTATCTATGTCTGGATNCATCATCTCAAGNAAATCAATTTTGAAATCATTGTAAATATCATCTGGATTAAAAGGGGCNTCTTTNGTGTCTTTAAAATCTGAATCAAAATCAACATTACAAACTGTTAATGTCACGCTTTTNGCNNNNGTAATNANGTTTGCAAATAAAACGGGGTTGCCAACCTTATAATTAGGNTNATTTGTTTTGTTATGGCGCACGATTTCAAGGTTTTCTTTAAAAGATTGTGAAATCAATGCTTCTATCATGGCAAAAGGCTTTACAATCTGTGCTCTAACAAGGGCTCTTTGTTCTTTTAAAAAGGCCTCAATTCTTTTGGTCTCACGAACTGTAAGAAATTCTTTTACACCTTGACCAATTTTTGAATTTGCAACTCCTGATAGGGCGCCCTCTGCTTGTGAAATAATTTGATCTTTATCCATTTTATCAACTTTCTCAATTTTTATGTTTTGTAACAGCGTTGATGATTTATACCTAACGAAAAACTCTTAGGCAATGTTCCCGTTTATTTATTTGTTCAAACAAGCAGAAGGCCAGCTTGCGAGACTTAAGCTGGCCATTTGTATATCTTGATTGTTATGAAAGCTCATGACCTAAGCAGCTTTTTTAAATGCTCTATTGGTTTTAACTTTGATTTTTCTATTTGTTTCCTGATTTCCGGCAAATGCTTCAACGATTTTTGCTTTAAATTGCTGTGCTAATTCTTGTGATTGAGAAGCAATCCAATCATGAATAGACTGTACGACCATTGCTTGGGCTTCTTTATCTTGATAAGAAATGGCTAAATCATAAATGCCACTTACTTCTGAAAAGCTTGTTTCGCCATCTTCAAAATTACACTCACTGATAAGTTGATTAAAACCAGAGTTACAATGAAAAATACCTGCAAAAGAAGCGTTTGTTCCTTTGTCTTCATTGCTTAAAACCAATTTTAAGTGGCCACGGCTAGATTCTGGCGATGTGTTATCAACATAATAAGCAGAAAAGCGATTTTTAGAAACTTGGATAGAGTTTCCATCAGCATCTGTTCCAACTGTATCAATTATGTCTTTTAATACGTGTAAGAAACTTTCATCGATTGTTTTTTTATTGGGGAAGAATGTTTCAAATTCTGTAATTTCTGTATCAATTCCAAAATGTGTCATAATAAGTCCTTATTCTTTTAAATTTACGGGTTTGATTGTTCTTTTTTTGTTTTTGCCTGTTGTGTCACTTTTTTCTCACGCTCTTTTCTACGGGCGATATCCTTCATTAATGCTTGTCCAACAGGAGAGTTTATATCATCACAATGCACAAGAGCATGATCGATGAGTTTGTCAAAAATATGATTTTGTATTCTTGCATTGGTATTGTGTCGTGCAATATAGGCGGCAACAGAATATTCAGGATATTCATTTGCGATGACTTGGCACATCACATCAATTGCAGGATCATAATCTTTTAATAAATGACTTTTTAATGGAATGACACCGTTATGAAGGCGGGCTTTTAATGTATCTAAAACCTTCTCGCCAGTTTCTTCATTAACAGTGAGGTGATCATTATCACAAAAGGCAAAGCTATATTCAAAAAAAGCGGCCTTATTGCGTGCTTCAATGCTCGCAGTTGGGCTTTTACCCAATGGATTTTTTGCTTGCATGATGTAGGCAACTTTAAAATCTTTTTCAGGTTTCATATGGCGCAGTACATCAACAAAAATGGTTCTAAATTGATCTAATTTAGCCATTTTCTTTTCAATGTTGATATCTTTAAAAAGCTCTTTTTGTGAAGGATCAAAAGTATCAAGCGGATATTTAAATACTGGCGGCATATTATCATAAGAGATTTCTTTGATTTGCGCGCGTAAAACCCCTTCAGCAACAGGCATCTGATTAAAATCAAAAATCACAGACCCAGTACCGGATAAAGCATCAATAGGGCCAGTTGGTGTTTTAATATCTTCTTTTTTAACGTCGATCATAATCTTAAAAATCCTCTAAATAAATTTTAGAGAACCATCTTAACAATATAATAAAATTATGTCAAATAAAAACGGGAGTATATAGAGGATTTAATTAGGCTGCAAGTTTATGCTCTTGCTTTTGTTTTAAAAGCCCTTTGAAATATTTTTCTAATTCATAATCACTTTGATCGTTGCTGTCCATGAATTGTGTAGATAAAGCAGCATTTCTTGCCTCAAGCTGTGCTCTATTTGCAATTAACATCGCAACCAAAGCCACAATAAAGGCAAAACCAACATCCTTTTTATAAATTTTCTTCACACCTTGAGATTTCTTAGCCTCTAAAGCATTTAAAAGACTTTTTAATTGGGCTTTTCTTAGGCTTAAACGCATAGGAACGCGCTTGCCGTTAAACTCAGCAATTTCCGACATCACTTCGCCAAGCTCCAACTTAACAGCATCAATCGCTACTGCGACTGAGAGAGATTCTCTATTTGATACTGTGAATGTTGCCATCGTTTATTACCTTTTTCTTGTTTTGTACTATTATGGTAATAAATAAAGGATAACAATTCGTTAATTATGGATAATAAAAAAAGATGACGTTATCTCTTATTCGAAAAGAACCTTAAAAAGCATAGGCGATCTTTAGGTTTTCTGGTGTTATCAGGCGTGTTCTCAACATTAGTTTTTAACCATTGAGAAGCAGAATGCGAGGTCTTTAAGTCAATATCTTTTAAAATGGCTTCCAAAGCATTTTTAAATTCAGGGGCTTTGTTATTGATTTCTTTTTCAATTCTTCCGATGACTTGGTCGATTGTTAAAACAATGTCGTCTATAAGAAACTCACCGGTTTTATTAAGATTTATAACCATATTTAAAATTGGTGCTTGTTTGTGTTCTTTATCTTTTAAATTAATTTCAATTGTTCGGGCGATTTTACCCTCAAAATGAGGTGTTCCAGTGACCTCAAATTTAAATGAAGCTTGCCTAGATTGAATAAATCGTGACTCTAACACGGTTAAGGCCTGCCCAATTGTTAAGAGCGGTGCTACTGCTTTGGATTGCATTTCTAAAATAGGATCCAAATTTCTTTGTTTGGCGTGAAGTTTTGCATGAATATGAGACAGCTCATTAATCGTTGCATTAAATTTATCATCTACGGGTAATTCATTTTTTTCGAAATTGTTTTCGGGGTAAAATTTATCCCATAGTAAATCATATAGGCGCATAGCAATTTCAGGTTGATCTTGAACCATTTCAAGCGCTTTATCGCAAGCTGTATGTTCATCTTCAATTAAATGAAGACCACTTATTTCTTTTTCTAAATTGAAACGATCTTGTATAGCCATAAAAAACTTAACACCCTATAAATATTTTCATAATTATAGAGCGTTAAACCTTAAAATTAGGTTTATTAAAAAAAATACTCGATGTTGGGGGGCGTATTTTATGGGGTAATATTAGGTCTTATTCCATCATATCATCGATAAACTCATCGATTTCGTGATCTTCAAAACCACAATGTTGACCAAGTTCTTCAACCAATGTTCTTTTCAAAAGCTCGGTTAAATCATCTTCACATTCCGCCCAAAGATCAAGAAGTGGGCGGCGATATAAATAAAGGATATCGGCATCGCCTTTTCCAACGCTGGAAACACCGTTCAAAGTTGGTGTGTGAAGGGATTTATAATAGCACAAAAGATCATAAGGGCTTTCTAAATCAAATTCATCTTCAACATCAATATCAGCAAAATCCTCAACCTGAAGTGTAAAATCACCAAGATATTTCTTTAAATCATGGGGAATAAATTCTAGGATTTCCTCGCTTAAAGCCTCTAAATCATCGGCAGAAGGGGGCGTCGTGAAATTCATCACAATACGATTTGTAGATGTTTTTCTTTTTTTGTCTGTTGAACCAGCTTCACATTTTGCAATTCGTGCAGTCATATCAAAACCCCTTTACATTTTTTAATGTATTACAAAAAAACAACCAGCTTATTTAAACAAGCTTTATGCTTTTACTTCTAAAATGTGGCTTTACGCCTTATTTTTGAAAAGAATTAAAGAATCAGTTCTTTAATTAAAGCTGATTTGCTTTGATCGATCAAGAGGTTGAAATTAAAAAAGTTAAGCTACTAATTTTGTATGTTTCATACGTTTCTGGCTTGGATTGCCTTTTTTATCAAAACAATTTGCGCGGTCTTGTGTCAGCGAGGCGGTTTGAATAACAGTTCCTTCAATATTTCTTGGTTTTGAATGTGGCGCCATACACGCATTGATGCGCATTCTTAAATCATGGCGGTTTTTACGTTCTTTAGCCAGTTGTTCTTTATCTGTATAGTCAGCGGCTTTTGGATTTTTGGCGGCCAAAATAAAGCGCTCAAAATTTCCAACAAGCTCATTAAACCTACTGTAGATATTAAACAGATCAGAAAATTTACCGCCATTTCGATGGAAAAGCTCTTGAGAACGCCCCATGGCTTGCATTGTTGAAAAGCTTTTTACCTTTGCCCCTTCATTTTTAATTTCATGAGGGATACAGTTATTGATCATTAATTCATTATCATCTGTTAATAGGGCGCCCCAAATTGAATCATAGACACATGGGCTTGCATCAACTTCTATCCCATTATTGAGACAGAATTTTGCTTCATCCATTCTTACAACATCATAATTGGGTTCACTTGAATTCATACGAGCAACCTGATCAAATGTATAGAAACTCATTGATACGCGTGTATTTGTATCTTCTGATTTCATCATTGTGACGGGCACAGAACCAGCCCCACCAATGAATGCAGAATGACAAACCGCATGATTCTGCGCATTGACCATTAATACAGGAACAGAGCGATCCTTATCGCCTTCGAATTTTTGTTGACCAAATTTCTTTGCTAAAACAGTTTCAGAAGAGTTCGATCCATAGCCGATAAACGCAAAACGATTTTCTAATTTATGGCTTTGTCCATCTTGTGTTTTAAATGAAATTTCATAGACGGGCACTGTTGGTGCATTTTGATCTGGATTCCCTGGAAGAGAGGCATCGCCAGTTTTTTTAACGATAATTGAATCTTCTATAATTGGGCTTGTAATCGCTTGGTTGCTGTCTTCATCAGCGCCTTCAATAATGTCTTTTAGGAAAAAGGGTGTATCAAATGTCTCTGGTTTAACGCGCGGATATCCGGCAACATGTTTAACAATTTTTCGTTCTTCGATTGTACTGGGTAAAAATAACATATCTGTTCCTAAATTTTTGCCATCAATTCTGTTTTTAAAATATGGGTGGAACTATAGCTGAAATAAGCAGTTTTGTCAATATTATGTAAATAAAAAGTTAATTGGCTTCCTTTTTATACCCCTCAAAAAACCGTCCACCATAAGGCTCTAAAACCTTTTCAATGAATTTAAATAAGGGCAGACTTTGTTGGTTTTGCGCCTTGATTAGTCGTTTATGAAACTCTATAGAAAATTCTGCATCATAAACTTTTAGGAGTCTTGCTAACGCTTTGCTGTGACCGGACCATTGGTTATTGATTCTTAAATAAAAGTCGCCAACGCGATCATATAAGCTAGCTATGATTGCAAATTGCTCCAATGTGTCTCTGTTATCATCTAAATCATCAAGAAGGTCAGTAATAACATAGCGTCTTGAATCAATTTCTGCTTGTGATAGCGAAGGGGGACCCTGATTTAGCGTGTTGAGCGCTTTTGCTTTTATTTTATCATAAAAACTTTGATTAGAAATAGGAAAGATAGGAACGCCGTTTAGAATAATATCCATCGTCGTTGCATGCCCACGTTCTATACAAATTTGGATGAAATCATCAACTGCTTTTCGTGTTTTTATAAAAAGCTCAATAGGGTAATTTTCAAAAACCACAGAATGGCGTTTGGGTGAAACTATTTCCTCTTCTTGAATAATAACGATGTCCAAATCGGATTTTTTTGTTGCCCCGCCTCTAACAAAAGACCCAGAAAGAAGAATAATTGGGGCTTTGTCTTGTGATCTCGCAGCTTCAAATAAAGCTGGGTAATAGGTTTTTATTGCCCGTCTGGCAATATCAAAAAGCGGGTCTAAATTGTGCGTCATAATAATTATTTTGGTGCTAATCGAATTGCGCCATCAAGACGAATGGTCTCGCCATTTAGCAACGTGTTATCAAAGATATGGGCAACCATTTTCGCATAATCACCGCCTGTTCCTAGGCGTTTCGGGAATAATGTTGAATCAATAAGAGATTGGAAAACATGTTCTGGCATGCCTTTTAACATTGGCGTTTCCATCAAGCCTGGTGCAATTGTACAAACACGCACCCCAAATTTTGACAATTCCCTTGCCGCGGGAAGGGTCATGCCGACAACCCCGCCTTTTGAAGCGGAATAAGCAATTTGCCCGATTTGTCCTTCATAAGCAGCAACAGAAGCTGTGTTAATAATAACACCGCGCTCGCCATCATCATTAAGGGTATCAAGCTCTACCATTTTGGCGGCGACCAAACGCATCATGTTAAATGTTCCGACCAAATTAACCCCGATACATTTTTGAAATGAAGCTAATTTATGGGGGCCTTCACGACCAACAAGGCGCTCTCCTGGTGCAATACCAGCACAATTAACAAGACCACGAATGGGCCCTGAATCTGCAATTGCTTTTTTAATGACTTCTAAAGTACGCTCTTCATCACTGACATTACATTCATATGCATTTGCAACTTGTGAAGCGACATCAGCATTAATGGCTTTGGCCGTTTCAACAGCCCCCATTTTGTTTAAATCAAAAAGAGAAATTTTAGCACCTAATTTGGCCAAATGAGCCGCTGTTGCAGCGCCTAAACCTGATCCGCCACCAGTGATTACGATATGTTGATCTCTTATTTTCATTTTGGTGTTCTCCTTTAAAAATTTATTTCTTAAAAAGGAGTATAACACCTCGATTTTGAAGTGCAATGAAAGGCTAAATTAGACTGTTGTAATTTTAAAAATTTTTAAGGTGCTACTTTGCGTTTAGCCGAAGCGCGCTTTTTAGAAGGCGATCTGTTTTGCTTAAACGCTTCAAAACGCTGTAGGATGTCTGCTTTCTCTTCTTTTAAGATTTTTGAAAAAATATCGGGTTTACTAGTGTTGGGTTCACTAGTGTCGGATTGACAAGTAAAGTATTGGCGTGCTTTATGGCCATTATTATTAATAACACCTGATAAACGCTTTAATGTAGCGATGTTTAAAAGCATGAATTTTTCGAGCTCATCTTGCTGCATACCATTATTTTTTGCAAAGAATATAATTCTTGGAATGCCGCGCGCTTTATCTTCATTTTTTGACAATCTTAGATCATTTTCAATGAAAGGTTCAAAATCATCATCTCTAGTAATGATGAAATCAAAATTATCTTTTTTTGCTTCTCTGTAAATGACGTCGTCTTTTGTATCGACATAGATTTTTTTAATTTCCTCGACACCATATTCAGATTTTAGAAAGTCGATAACATCAACAGATAAATTGGGTAAATTTGCATCAATAATTATTTTCATTTTTTAAAACCTTAAACCGCCAACTGGAACATTTGCTTTTTTTAATGTGTCAGATAATTGTCCAGCCTTATCAGCAACCATTTGGTTCCATGACATTAATCCAACTTCATTAGCTTCTAATAGTTTATGGAGTTTAGAAACATTTTCTTTCACTTCTAAAATAGAAGGGCCATCTGGCGTAACTTTAAAATCAGGGTCTTCTGAGCGAATACCAAGATCAAGAACACAAACTTGAAAAGCACGACCATGATCAGTTAAAAAACCAGCCCAGCCCATTGGATTCGCGTTATCATCGCCATTCACAATATCATTCATGGCTTTTGTGACATCTTTTAAATCTTGTAGAGTTTTTGGGGTGTTATCACTCATAAAAGCCTCAATCGTTAAATGGGTGTTGGTTTAAATTTTGCCCATAATACGAAATCATTTTAATTATGTCAATATAATCTTGGGGCTTATTTAGCTCGTGATTGAAACTATTCTATATTTTTAAATCAAACCATGTTAATTTGGGACCTGAAGGCGGGTCGTCTTTATCCTTTTAATCCCAATTTTTTTAAAAACCATGCTCTTTAAAAAAAATACTCTCATTGCGTTGTGTTTACTTGTTCTTGCATTAATGATGACGGGCGGTGCGCAAGCGGGCGATAACAAGCTTAAGATTGGGCTTTCACAATTTCCATCTACCTTGCACCCTGCGATCGATTCCATGTCAGCTAAAAGCTATGTGCTGGCGGCAACAAGACGCGGGATTACAATTTATAACCCTGATTGGGAATTGGTTTGTGTCTTATGTACACAAGTGCCTTCATTTTCAAATGGGCGTATCAAACGGGTAAAGGACGCGGATGGGACGGCCAGATACAATGTGCATTTTACCTTAAAACAAACGAAATGGGCGGATGGCACACCGCTTACCACAAAAGANATNNTATNTTCTTATGANGCGGGAAAAGACCCNTTATCNGGNTTTACCAATACNGCNCTTTTCCAAGAATATATNAANGATATNGAGGTNTTGGATGCGTATAATTTTATCATTCATTATAAAAGTGAGTTTTGTGATGCAGCCAATTTAAATGATTTTGNGATTTTGCCNGCCCATGTTGAGCGCCCAATCTTTGTNGAGGATGCCCAAAATTATAAAAATAAAACNCTNTATGATCGCGANCCAACAACTAAGGGGCTTTATAANGGACCTTANATGATCTCACATTTGGTAAAGGGGCGNTTTGTTGAGCTTNCNAAAAACCCTCANTGGTGGGGTGANGAGCCATATTTTGATCAAGTTAGAATTGAAGCGGTAGAAAATACAAGTGCCCTTACGGCAAGATTGCTTGCGGGGCAAATTGATATGATTGCTGGTGAGGTTGGTTTGGCTTTTGACCAAGCCTTGAATTTTGAACAACGCTTAAAACGTCAGGACAAACCGTTTCAGGTCAAATACCAATCAGGCCTAATTTATGAGCATCTTGATTTCAATATGGATCTGGAAATTTTCCAAGATTTGAAAATGCGCCAAGCGCTTCTTTACGGAATTAATCGTCAAGTGATTGTTGATGAGCTGTTTGGGGGCGAGCAAAAAATCGCCAATGCAAGTGTGCATCCCTTAGATCAGTTTTTTGATAAGGACATCACGCGCTATCCCTATAACCGAAAACTGGCTGAAACATTGCTGGATCAAGCTGGTTGGCGCTATGGCAAAGATGGTTTCCGCCATAATGACAAAGGCGAGCGTTTAACGTTCAATCTTTATACAACATCGGGTAATAAAACGCGTGAGATTGTTGCTCAAGCGATCCAGTCAGACTGGCGCATGATTGGGATTGATTTAAAAATAAAATTAGAGCCACCCCGCATCCTTTTTGGTAAAACCTTGCGTGAGCGAACTTTTCAAGGGGTTGCGATGTTTGCTTATATCAGTGCGCCCAACTCTGTGCCTAAAACAACGCTCCACTCGGATATGATCCCTAGACAAGAAAATGGTTTTGCGGGGCAAAATTTCACAGGCTATAAAAATGCTGATATGGATCAAATTATTGATGATTTAGAAACAACTTGCACCCCAAGCCCAAGGGCAAAACTTTGGTCACAATTACAAAGCCTTTATGCCGATGACTTACCAGCTCTACCGCTTTATTTCCGCTCGGAAGCCTATATTTTGCCAAAAAATTTAAAAGGGGTTCAACCAACAGGGCATCAATATTCAACCACACATGAAATTGAACATTGGCATTATTAGTATCAAGAGTGATTTAGTTTAAAAGTGGTTTTGAGTTATTTTCGATCATTAGAATTTCTGGCATTAAAACCTCAGGGCTCGGCATATTGTTATACGGTACTTTATCAATACAAAACTTAAACGTTTCTTCTAACGCAAAATCGATCACACGTTTAAGGCTGACTGCTTTTTGTGCATTATACCCATCAGTATCAAGACCAAATTCAGCATATTTCATGGCACGATAATCGGCAAAGGCAATATAGGCATCCTCAACATCATCTTGCCCACTTAAACTGGTTTTGTTAATAAGCGGTGTTTTATCCAATAATGTGATAAGGAAATTGCTTTTATTTTTACTCGCTTGTAAAAGGCGGCTATCAATGGGGTTTAAATCATGATCAACAATGCGTCTAAAATGCATGTCGGCTTCATCAAGTTTTAAAAAATAGCCCGTGTCTTCCATTGATAATAGCATTAATACCCCCTTAAATGCTGATCTCGTCATATCTTTTGATAATCTTAATTCTAACTGCAACTCCTTAATATTATGTAAATGAAAAATTATCTTTTAATATTGGGCTAAGCACTTTAGAATTAGGGCGTCTAAAAGATTTCAATCAACCTAATCTGGTCTTCTTCATGAATAATAAATCATCAAACCATATTGATAACCGTAAAAAACGCCATGATCGTTATTTTAAAAAACTGGTTATCATCGTTGGCATTCTTCTTATTGGGGTTTTAGGCTATAAGGCGATCATGTCTTACCACCAAAAGATGGAAAAAGTTGCTGCGATTGCGGCTAAAATTGAAAAATCACAATTGGGGATTGACCTGTTTCAAACCATCTCTGTCTTTAAAGGGGCTGATATGGATATCAAAGAAGACGTGATTGATTACTACGGCAAGAAGGTTTATCAATTCCCTGCCCCCATGATCTTTGCGGTGGCTGATTATTATTATCAAGAAGAAGAGTATAATGAGGCTCAATTCTGGCTTTTCTGGGGTCGTTTTGTTTTAAGGTTTGATGCCTACCGTTGCCGTGATCATGAAGATATTAAGCCATGGCTTGATTATTATGATGAGCGTTTTGCGCTTGTTTTAGAAAAAAAATTAAATGCCATTAAAACAAGCTCCCCGCATTATTTAAATGAAGAGCAAAATTTAGAGCGCTTTTTACAAGCAGAAGCCGAGCATAAATTTGGCCGTTTACCGATATATTTTTGCCAAATGTTAGAGCAACCAAAACAGGTCATTCCACGATTTACCCCTAGAGCCGAATGGCAAACAATTAGGCGCGCTTTGAGAGAGAGCCTCGTTCAATATTTACAAAACTACAATCACTTTCAAGAACAAGAAGCAGTTGAAAAACAACGTCTAGAGACCGAATTTGAAACTGTTCCAAGCCCCGCAGAATAAATATGATTAAAACAAGCCTGACACGATTATTTCATATGGTGCTCATCATGATCGCCGTGTCGTTTTGTGCTTATATGCTGATCGGCCTTATGCCAGGCGATCCTATTGATATTCTGGTTATGGGCAACCCCTATGCCACGGCTGAAGATGTTGCACGGCTAAAGGCTGCTTATGGTTTGGATAAAAGCTTGATTGAGCGATATTGGGCATGGGCAAGTAATATTTTGCAAGGCAATTTTGGCTATTCTAGATTATATGCCACCCCTGTCTTAGATGTCCTTATCCCTGCTCTCAAACAAAGTTTAATTCTCATCGGCTTAAGCATGCTTTTCTCAAGCATTTTGGCGTTAATTCTAGGCACAATTGCGGCAGTTAAACGAAACAGTTTTCTTGATCGAATGATTAATATGTTTGCATTCTCTGGGATATCGATCCCATCATTTTGGATGGCGATTGTCTCAATCTTTATATTTGCTGTTTGGTTGGGCGTGCTACCTGCAGGGGGAATGCCACCTGAAGAGGCAAGCCTGATGGGCAATGAATATGATGTTGTCTCTTATTATATTTTACCCGTTTTAATTTTAACTTTGGGCACGATTGGTCATTACACGCGCTATGTTAGAAGTGCGCTGATTGAAGTTTTATCAGAACATTATATTAAAACCGCGCGTGCCAAGGGGTTAAAGCTCCATAGCATTATTATTAAACATGCGTTGCCCAATGCGGCCATTCCTTTTATTACGGTCTTGGCATTAGATTTGGGCGGGCTATTAAGCGGAGCGCTGATCACGGAAACAGTTTTCTCAATCAATGGTATGGGGAAAATGATTTACGATTCGATCATGGCGAATGACTATAATTTGGCGATGGCGGGCTTGCTGATTGCAACCTTGGCCGTGCTAATTGGTAATTTATTGGCGGATATTGCACAAAGTTTGCTTGACCCAAGGCTTCGTTCCGGGGCGTCTTCTAATCTATCTTTAGAAGGGGCGTGAATATAATGGGGTTTTATTCTTATCTTAAAACATATCAAAAATTGGGCTTGATCAGTTTAGGCTTTATCTTGGCGCTTGTTATTCTTAGTTTTGCTGCCCCCCTCATAGAAACTCTTATGGGCATAAATACTGAATTTGTGAATTTGTCCATGCGGTTTGATTATCCAGAATGGCCGCATATATTGGGGCATGATGATTTAGGGCGAGATATTTTCATCAGGCTTTTATATGCAGGCCAAGTCTCGTTATCAGTGGCTGTGTTTGCCGCCCTATTTGGCGGTGTTGTGGGTCTTTTCTTGGGGCTTTTGGCGGGTGCATCGGGCGGGCGTGTTGATGCCTATATTATGCGTTTTACAGATTTTATTATCTCGCTTCCTTTGCTTCCTTTGTTGATTGTTGTCTCGGCAATTGATTTTAGCAAACTGGGTTTAGCCTTTGTCCAAGAACAAAATTTATTAAAGATTATTGTGATTATTTCATTTTTAAGCTGGCCTTTGGTTGCGCGTCTTGTCCGTGCCAAGGCAAGAGAGGTGCGCAATTTAGATTTCGTGAAATCAGCCAGAGCGCTTGGGTTATCGAAATTTAAAATTACACTGCGTCATATCTTGCCAAATGTGATGGGGCCTGTAATCGTTGCGCTAACCCTTTCAATTGGAAATATTATTCTCCTTGAATCAGCGCTTAGCTTTTTGGGGCTCGGTATTCAGCCACCACGCCCATCATGGGGAAATATGCTTGCCAACGCTCAAGAGTTGATTTGGATCGCCCCCCATATTATGATCTATCCAGGCGTTATGATTTTCTTAAGCGTCCTTGCCTTTAACATTCTGGGAGAC
>PBIV01000030.1 GCA_002720935.1 Rickettsiales bacterium
TTACATTCTTCAATATGCAGTGGATGCAAACGGTATCATTCTTGGCGAATGCATTGGTACTATTCCAGGCGGTGGAGAGGTTAGACGCCCAGATTTGGCGGGAAAAACCATTGAATTTGAAAATATGGATCATCCTGAGAAGGTTAAGGTAACATTCCCTCGTAAATTGACAGATTTTGGTCGCGGCACAAAAATCGAAAAAGAGTTGAATGCGGATGTTGCCGAAGAAATAGTATTTCTTGATAGTTTTACAGAGCTAACCTTTAGGCTTTATTTGGACAATAATGGCAAAATCATTCAAGCCGTTTTGCCTGTGCGTAAAAATCAAATGAGTCGTCATACTCCATATAAACTTGATCGCTCTGTTGATGGCTGTTTAAAGCTTTCAATTAATGAAAGTAAGTTCCAGAATCTCAAACTTAGTGGGTATGGCAAGGATGGTAAATTCTATAGCGTTTTATTCTATGATGATGGCTTATATAACAGACCGGATGTTTTAAGGGCTGATGATCAATTGGAGAAAAACTTAGAAATTCTTCTTTATCATGATGAGTATAAGAAGACAGCAGCACCAAATTCTAGGCTTCAAGAGCTTGTTAAGCAAACGGCTGAATTGCCTGGTATCGGTAGCCGTATGGATATTATTGATCTAATCGTTGCGAATACGATGTCTAAACAATTTAATGAGATCGTTTTTGGAAATGAAATTGATGATCACGAACATGAGCTATTGGGCACAATTGTTCAAGATATCGGGCATATTGCGCTGCTTGGAAATCCTGGGACATTAAAGACTGTATTGGCAGAAATTATTCATGAAGCGAATAAAGAAGCGGGAATTGTTCAAGGGGATTTAATTATTGTTAATGGACGTGATGTCGTGGGAACCCATGTCGGTCATTCCGAAGACATAATGAAAAAAGCGATTGAAAAAGCGATCAGTACAAGAGGCACATTATTTGTCGATGAGTTTCACACGCTAGATGATACGGGTGGAAAACAAAAAAGTTCTCAGTTTGGGGCGTTGGCAGCAAAACTTCTTGTTGCTGCAACTGAAAACCATAGAGACGAATTTTGCCTTATCATTGCGGGTTATCCAAAACAAATGAAACAAGCAATTAAAAATATTGACCCAGGTCTAAAGGATCGAATTAGTAACACCTTTATTTTAAATGATTATAAGCCGGAAGAGCTAGAAGCCATTTTTAATTATCTTTTACCAAATAGGTTTAAGTTAGACGAAGATGCCAAAACTCTTCTTAGCCAGAAAATTAAAGATGCCTATGACAACAGAGACGAAACATTTAGTAATGGTCGATTGATGCGTAAATTGGTTAACCATCTTGTGAGTGTTTTAAAACTTAGATTATATAAAGAAAATGTTTACTCAGATTTCTTTGATAATTTGGATAAAAACGCTGTATCTAAAGATGTTATTGATCAAGCAAAAGATGTCGGAGCAACAATCACATTAGCTGATGTACAATCAGTTCATTTAGGATTGCTTGAGGATATTGAAGATGATGTTGATAATTTTGAAGAGGATCTTCTAGAAGAGTATGCGGCGAAGAAAAGAGAAAAAATCAAAATGGGCTTTGATCCTAAAAACTCGGTTGAGTTCAAGCAGGATAAAGAAGAGCCAAAAGATAGCGCTAATGACGATGAAAAGCCGAAAAGACAAAGAAGAATGCCTGGCAATCGTTTGTAACCAGTTTGGTGTGAGGCACATGTTTAGAGCGAAAAGTCAGCTTATTGCTGGCTTTTTTGCAATTTGGGATAATAGCGTTTTGACAGCTTTTCAAAAAGTGGTTAGAGTCCAGATGTAATTAAAAACGTAAGTGATTCTTTTTTCGAATTTTTCATGGCTATGAAAGTTCGTTTAATGAATTTTGGCAAAACACTGATTAGGTAATTTTAAAATGAAATTAACCCAAATATCTGTTTTAAAATATAAGGTTATGATTTTCACGATCGGCCTTGTTTTGACAGCGTTGGCAAGTTCGGCTAGTTTTGCACAAGTTAAAATCCAATATCCAGAATTTGAATGGCAGGTTAATTTGATCCCAGAGGTCATTGGGGAATCGCCTGCTTATTGTGTTGCTTCTAATCGTTATAGTGATGGTACTTTCATGTCTTTTGGTGCAAGAGAAGATGGTAAAACATCAATGGCGTTGAAATTTTCAAGAGATTATTTCCGTCGCTCGAGCAGTTACCCAGTGATGATTGGTTTTTCATCAGGTGTTGAAGGAACGATGACAGCCTTTGCAAAATCACCCGATACTCTTATCATTCAAGGTGGCAAAAATGATGTTTTATGGCGTCAATTAGAAGAAAACGATATGTTTAGTTACCAAGTTGATGATTTAACATTTGTTTATTCGCTTGATTATTTTTCATTCATTCGCCGCAACCTAGATTTGTGTTTAGAGAAATCTAATTTAATCAGTGAAAAAGGCGATGTCCTTGATTTAAACAATTTAAAGCCACGCAAACGATTTGATCTCTCAAATTTAAATGTTTTTGATGATGTTAAAACAGGTTCTGGCAATGAGCTTGATGAAGACGGTGCGCCTGTAAAAGGGCCATCTTCGAAAAGAGAAAGCTTATATGAGCGTGATTATGGCACACAATCTGAGTCCGTTTTAGAAGAAGTTATCGAAGGCACACCTCAAAATGTTGTGGTTGAAAAGTCTGATGTTTTGGATCGTTTGTTTGCAACCTTTAAAGATACCGAATTTAATACAGAGACTTGGGCAAACCCTGATGTTCCTGAATTGCCAACAAATTATATTGAATCAGGCTTAGACACGCTGAGCGCGGTTAGAAAAAAAGCCCCGATTGCCGAAGAAGAATTAGAGCCTATTTTCCCAGAAACAAAAGGCACAAAGAATTTAGAGCAAAGACTTCAAACACAAAAAGCAATTGTTAGGACAGATAACCGTCTTGATGTCTCTCCGTCAGTTGCACAAGGAGTGGTGCCAGCTGCACCGCAAGCAAGTTATAATCTGCCAGAGATTTATTATAATCTATTTGATTTAGCTACATTGCTTCCGTTATCGCCTCAATCAATTCAATCTTTTGTCAGTGATGATTATATTTCTTACACATGGCCTTTGCCTTCTGGAGATCAATTATTCCTAGAGCAAATTTTATGGCCGGAAAACTTTGGGTTTGAAGAGATGATGGAAAATTACGTCCAGCGTATCTCACAAGATTGTGTTGATGGAATTGATGATTTAAGTGATGTTTATGAATTCTCGAGCATGGATATCTCACAAGGAAATTTTGTTTGTGGGGATCAGCATATGGAGATAGCTTTCCTTGGCATTGAGGGTAATTTCACAACGCTTTCAATTTCAGGTAATGGGATGGATCAAAGACGCCTTAGAAACGCTAGAGATCGTTTCCTAAAAGCGCTTGTCAATCCAAATGAATTGGCGAAAGAAGAGGTTTCTTCAGAAGATTTAGGAACAATTTTCCCGCGTAACACATTGATTTCAAATAGAGAAGTTGTAAGCAATGCAACAGTTAGGGACAGAGATTTTTTACCAAAAAGTAATATGGTTTTAGAAAGTATCGCAAACCGTCCTGATTTTGCGAGTGAAGAGGTTCCAGTGCAAAACTCTAGAGCATCTGCTGTTTCAAAACCAAGCACACAAATCAGCCTCGATGATTATTTAGTAAAGTAGATTAAGCATGATGAGTAAAATATTTAATCAAAATATCATTTTATTATTCTGTATATTGACCATCTTGGTCGGTGGTACACAAAGCGCCAATGCTTGGAGCATTGAGGCATATTTATTTGATGATAACGATGTTCGCGTTCCTTATTGCTCTGTTCAAAATAAATATGACCAAGGGGTAACAGTTTTTTATGCGAAAGATTTAAGACAAACTGAAAAATTCTTATTTGGTTTTCGTTTGGATATTTTAGAGCGTGGTAAGGATTATCCCGTAACTTTGGCTTTTGAGAAAAAGGGCCAGCCTCCGTTATTCGTTGAGATGAAGGGAACAGCCCTACAAAATGATTTATTGAAAATCGATTTTAACTCCGATGATGTTTTAAAAGGCGACAATCTTGGTAACTTCCAACGCTTAACAGTTATTGGTATGGATAAAAGCATGCTCAACTTGAATTTAGGCGAGAAGTGGCCTGCTATTTTAGAAGAGATGGGCTTATGTGTTGCTGATTTAGCAGATCAAAAGATTGCTGCACTTGATCGCGTGGCTGAGGTGGAAACTCAAAAAAAGGATAAGAATGCTGTCTTTACAAAGCAAGATAGTGATCCTAACCCGATTAAAGATCTTCTTTATTTAGCAAAAATACCATTTTCTGAGATTAGTGATGTTGTCCGTGATGAGGCAACCGATACAGATATCGTTACATGGCAGAGCGATACTGTGATTGGTGTTGTGAGAGACTTACCATTTAAACCAAGCCAAGATATTAGAAGAAAAGCAGAAAGCTTTATTTTTGAAGTAGGGCAACTTTGTAGCAATGGCTATGTTAATGATATTCATGCAACTGAGAAAGTTGGCGATTTAGAAACATTAAGAGCAGAGCTTGCTTGCTCACATGCTGGTAAACAAAGTGTAACCTCAATTCTATTTGTAAGGAATGAAGGCGATCTACTGATCTTCCTTAATGAAGCTTCGGCTGATCTAGGTGCTGATGCGATTAAAGCAAGGAATGATATTTTAAAAGCCTTTAGAAAATTGTCGCTTTAAAAAGCAATTTTAAAAAGATTTTATACAGAAAAGCCCAGTTTTTTGGGCTTTTTTTTGTTTTTATAGGATTAATTATATTACATAAATAAAATTTTAATAATTTCCCGCCATAATTAAGACTGAATTATTCATAATTAGGTTGGGGACACAATGGATTTAGGGGACAAAAAACAAGAACAAAACCCTGTTTTGGAAGATGATAAACCAGTTGGTACAGATTTGGATTTACTGGCGAAGATTTTAGAATCTACAGGCGATATTAGTTATGTATGGCATATTAATGAGTCAAAAGTAGACTGGAGCGGGCCAATTCATGACACGTTGGGATTAGATTTAGATACCAAGATTACTTTTGCAACGATCAATCAAAGAATTAATCCGCAAGATTTACCAAACAGATTACAACATATTCATTCATATGTTTCTGAGAAGAAAAGTTATGTTTGTGATTATCGTGTTCGCCGCCACAATGGGGAAACAATTTGGCTTCGTGAGACTGGGATGGTTGATCAGTCAAATCCTGAAAAAATTAAATTCTATGGCCTATTAAGAGATATTACGGCTGAAAAAGATCAAATCGAGAATTTAAAAGTTATTGCCTATGTTGATAGCTGGACTAATATGCCAAACAGAGAAGGGGTGCGTTTGGTTTTAGAAGAAGATTTAGATCATAATATGAAGACCTCACAAATTGGGACTTTCTTTAGTGTTGGTATTGACCGTTTAAATGTTATTGAAGAGGCTTACGGCTCTGATGTAACAGAAGATATTTTTACAAAAGTTGCGCACCGTTTAGATGACTATATTGGCAAGGATGGAAAAGTCGGGATTTTATCGGGCGATGTATTCGGCGTAATCTTACCAAAAGTTGATGAGACAACAAGACGCTATCGTGCTTTTGAGATTATGAAGCATTTCTCAAATAACCCTATTTTAACAGATGTTGGTCCATTGAGGATTACGTTATCTGTTGGTAGCGTTGAATTCCCACAACAAAGTTTTAATGCTCATGGCCTAATTCAGCGTGGTGAGGCATCTCTCGCACAAGCCCGTAAATTTGGACAGAGTGCTTATTATGCTTATGACTTTAGCCAAGATAAGCAAGACGCTTTTAGGCATTGGATTGTGACAGGAGAGCATTTTGTAGAGGCCGTTCGCGATGATCGCATAGCACTCGCATTTCAGTCCGTTATTGATTACGAGAAAAATGAAAATTTCTTTCATGAATCACTTATTCGTATGATTGATAAACAAGGGCAAGTAATCCCAGCAGGGATGTTTATTCCTGCCGTTGAGAAAATGGGCTTATGCCGTTTAGCAGATATTCACGCAGTTACATTGGCTATTCATGAGCTGATGGCTTATCCAGATATTCGCTTGTCTGTGAATATTTCAGGTATGACGATTATGGATGAAGAGTGGCTTGGTATTGTAGAAAATTTATTGAAAAGCAATACCTCAGTTGCAGAGCGTTTGATCATTGAGATCACTGAGACCGCTGCCATGCAGAGTGTATCAGAAGCGATTAAATTCATTGAAAAAATGCATAAACTTGGCTGTAAGGTCGCATTAGATGATTTTGGTGCGGGGCAAACATCTTTCTCACAATTGGACAAATTGGATATTGATTTGGTTAAAATCGATGGTGCCTTTGTTCAAGGAATGGAAGAAAAAGAGCAAAACAAACTCTTCCTTCAGGCCTTGCACATGTTAGCCGATGGTTTTGGTTTAGATACGGTTGCAGAAGGTGTTGAGACAATGGATGTCGCGGATATCTTAAAAGCAGATGGTATTTCAAACCTACAGGGTTATGCGTTTAGCAAACCTGTGATTGAACGTGTTTGGTTATCAACAGATAACGAAGAGCGCTATACTTTAGAAAATGGCAAGCTCGATTTTCAAAATAAATTAATCAGTTAATCTTTTTGACTTCTAATCATTGTTTGGCCGCCATCAACGACGATGGTTTGGGCTGTGATATGTGTTAAATCTTGTGTCAAAGCATAGGCAGTTTTTGCAATATCCTCTTCTTCAGCCATTTTCCCAAGAATACTATTTTTCTTTAAAGCGTCATAATTTTTATCTTCTATCTTATCATCATTACTCGGTCGGACAGTGCCAGGCAGGATAGCATTAACACGTGTGTTTTTACGTTTCCCTAGATAGGCACTAATTGTTTGCATTAAGCCAATTAGTCCCGCTTTGGCAGCACTATAAGCGGTAAGCCCAAAAGCCTGAATGGCGTTAACAGAAGAGATGTAAAGGATTGATTTATTTGCTAACTCTGGATCAATTAGCTTTTCAAAATGATAAGTAAAATAATAATGGCTATTTAAATTTAAATAGATTGATTGATCCCAAATTTCAGGCGAGGGCAGAGATGTTTCATCAAATTCATCAGGAATTGCGCGCCCAGCACAGCTGATAAGGCTGGAGAAAAATATATTATCTTGTTCAATTGTTTCAGCTAAAGTTTTAACGTTATCCTCATTTGTGAGGTCACATTCGTAAAAATTTACTGGCGTTCCATATTTTTCGCGGATATCGCCCACTGTTTGAATGGCTTTTTCCTTATCAATATCAATGATAACAATGCGATGATTATTCGATGCATATTGAAAGGCTATAGCACGCCCGATACCCGAGGCACCGCCGGTAATGCAGATATAATTGCTTTGCATGAATTACTTGTCTTTTTTATCCGTTTTCATCATCTCAGAAAGCGTTTTTTGCATGACTTGCATTTGTTCTTGCATGGCTTTCATTTGAGAGGCTGGATCAAAAGGGAAGCTAGACATTGGCTTGGTCTTATCTTCGTCCCTAGAAAATGGCTGCATCATAGAGGCTGTGTTTTGCATTGTTTTTTCAAACAATTCCATGTTGGCCTTGCTCATATCTTCAAGCGTGCTAAGCGCGTTCGTTTGCTTAGAGAGAGCCTCATTCATATATTGAGACATACGGTCTTGGTTTTCTTTAAAGACATTCATTGAATGCTCTAAATATTGAGGGACGATGTTGCCAACATTTTCGCCATAAAAACCGATAATTTGCTTAAGGAAATCAACAGGAAGCAGGTTTTCGCCCTTTGTCTCTTCTTCTACGATAATTTGTGTTAAAACGCTTCTTGTAAGGTCTTCACCTGTTTTGGCATCAAGAACAACAAAATCTTCATTAAGTTTTACACGCTCTGCTAAATCTTGGAGGGTAACATATGAGCTTTTTTCAGTATCATAAAGACGTCTGTTTGCGTATTTTTTGATAACAACTTTACCGTCTTCTCTGTCTGTATATTCTTTAGGGCGTGCCATTTTAACCATCCTTTATTTAAAGTAAAAAGAAGGGGCGTATGATTTACGCCCGATCTTTATTAAAATCATAAATATAGTATAAGTTTTTCTTGCACGGTGTCAAAAAACTTCTGACACAGATGAGTAGATAATTAATCTATAATTTCCCAAGAACCATCAGGTTGTCTACATGCAGTACCGTAAGCTTGCTCGCTTTGGCCACCAATGATGACAGTATGCTGGTATTCACGGCAATATTTACCAGATTGGCTTGTGCCATCTCTAACAGGCTCAACAATACCTCTGTGACCAGTCTCTGGGTTGTTCCAGTGGATTTCTTCACCAATGCTTGCATTTTTCAAAGCACGGTTTTCAGCCTGTCTTGCATAGGCCATATCTGCCTTATCAAGTGATTTACCAACTTCACTACCAACAACTGCACCAAGAAGGGTACCAATACCAACAGCAACCAACTGTCCACTACCTTTACCAACTTGTGAGCCAAGAAGACCACCAGCAACAGCGCCACCAAGTGTTCCAAGCTGTTCTTTTTGGTTACCAGTTTGTGTACAAGCCGCCATGGCAATCACTAAAAAGCAGGCAACGAAGATATTTAAAAATTTGTTTTTCATGTCTCTATTTCTTTCAAAGTTTAGTTAATCTATTATCTTTATTACAATACGGAATTCAAAAAAGTTCCCCCCTAAAAAAAATTATTTCCAATTTCCTTCTTTCATACATTTACCACTAAACAGCTTTTTTTCAGGCTCAAAGGAGGTGATAACGTGCTGAAACTCTCGGCAAATCAGGCCTTCGCCTTTGGTGCTTTCACGAAGAGAGACAACAAATCCTTTATATTTACCGTTATCGTGGCTCCAATAAACTTTACGCCCAATCGGTGTGATAAGCGCTTCATATTCTGCGTCCACTGCCTTAATACTAGCTGTTTGACCGATCATAATAGCCAAGTCGCCATGGACAGGAGATTGATAATCATAGCGCCCAAGGGGCAGGTTTTTCTTAATGTTTCCACAACCAGTTACAAAAAATAGGGCGATAAAGCATAGGGCTATAAATTTTTTCATTTCTTTTTTCAGTCCTTTGACTTCTAATTTGAATATTATAATTCACTATAGCGAGTTGAAGAGATTCGTTCAAAATTATAAAAAATTAAAAGATTATTGAGTATGGATATAGAAGATTTAAACAAAAACCCATTTAAACAATTTAAACTATGGTTTGATCTAGCAAAAGAAAATGAGATCAATGACCCAAATGCTATGGCACTTGCAACTGTTGGGCATGATGGCGCGCCTTGTGTAAGGATGGTCTTACTTAAGCAGTGGGATGAGAAAGGGTTTGTTTTCTATACCAATTTAAATAGCCAAAAAGGTCAGCAGATCGAGGAGCACCCAAAAGTTGCCATCTGTTTGCATTGGAAGTCCCTTGCCAAACAAATCAGGATAGAAGGCGAGGTGGAGCAGGTCAGTGATCAGCAGGCCGATGATTATTATCACTCACGACCAAGGCGGTCACAAATAGGTGCATGGGCATCAAAACAGTCTCAACCCTTATATGGGAAAAGGACGTTAGAGCAACGTTTTAAAGATTATGAACAAGAGTTTGAAAGTGTCGATATTATCCCAAGACCTGAACATTGGACGGGATTGCGAATAAAACCAACTTTGTTTGAGTTTTGGTCAAATGGAGAAAACCGTCTACATGATCGATTTAAATATACAAAATCAGAGAGTGGTGGCTGGATAATTCAAAGATATTATCCTTAAAAAAACAAAAAAATGAAGCCAAGATAGGGCGCATATCTCGGCCTCATGTCAACTAGTCAACGGAAAAGTTTTAGATATCCTTAAAGAAGGATAATATTTCGAAGTCTTTGTGAAAGGGTGGAATCAAAGAATGAATCACCAAAATTATTCACAAGAATGAAATCTTTTAAAAGATCCTTTTTGCTCAAACCTGTATTCTCATAGCGCTCTTTCATAAGAGAATGTAGTTTATCACTAATCAGTAAATTTGAAATATCTTCGGCTGTTAAATTAAAGCAATTATAGCCAGCACTTTCTAACATGCTAAGTGCGGCTTCTAATTGTTGATTTTGGTGCCTTTTAAAGAGCTTAATGCGCTTTTTATCAAGCTCATATTCTTCTTGGAAGATTTTGTTTTCAGATAAAAATTCATCTAGATCCCAACAGCTTGAGAAAATCTCTTGCGCAGCGCTTGTAAGACCATAAAACTCTGTCTTGGTATTTACAAAGCGATTATCTTGTTCGTGATACTGTTCAGTATCAATCATACTTAAAGCAGTCATAGTGCCCCCATTCATAACTAACTATATAAATTTTACATAAAATTTTAATTATTGTCAATAGTGTTTTAATAAAATCGGCAACAATAAGGCAATAATCTAAAAGTTTCGGTAATCTTATTGCTTAAAAGGGGGTGCATAGATTGGTTATGTAATCTACCTTAATTAAAGATACTCATAATATCGTCAATGAAACTACTGTCATCTTCAGCCTCGCGGCTTTCTTTTAAGGCTTTTTTAGGAACAGATTTATGAGCTTCACTCATAACATCACGCCAGATACGAGCAGGATAAGAACTTCCCGTGATACCATTCATTGGCTCGTTATTATCATTACCAAGCCAAACAGCGGTGGTATAAAAATCAGAAAAACCCATAAACCATGCATCTCTATAATCTTGGCTTGTGCCTGTTTTACCGTATAATCGTAGGCCATCAATATTAGCATTACGGCCTGTACCAACCAGCATGTTTCGATGCATCATTTCTTTTAACGTGTCTAAATTTTGTTTCTTGAAAACAGGTTTATTTCTAAAATAAATATGCTCAAAGACAAGCTCACCCTCTAATGTCTGTATCTTATAAATAAAGTAAGGGTTAACGGGTTGTCCGCCATTGCCCAGCATTGTATAAGCGGCTGTAACTTGATCCATCGGAATTGTCGAAGAGCCAAGCGCCATACTTAAATCGCGATTTAAATCGGCTGTAATACCAGCTTTTCGTGCATTCTTTATAATTGGTGTTAAGCCTGTTTGTGAAGCCAGATCAACGGCAACCGTATTAATAGAGCGTGTAAAGGCGTCTTCTAAAGTAATTTGACCCAAATACTCGTTTTTATAGTTTTCAGGTTGGTAATCACCATATTGTCTTTTCTCATCAACGACAATGCTGTTTTGATCCAAATTTAATTGTTCAATCGCCGTTAAGTAAACAAGTGGCTTGAACGCAGAGCCAGTTTGTCTATTGGCTTGTAATGTTCTATTAAATTGGCTCTTTTTATAATCTTTACCGCCAACCATTGCACGGACAGCCCCATCTTGGGCAAGGGTTAGAATAGCGCCTTGGCTAAAGTTTGCTTGCTCGCCATAGCTTTCTATAGTTGTGGTTAGCGTTTCAGCCGCAGATGCCTGTAGGTCTGTATCAAGTGTTGTGTAGACGATTAAATCATTATCAAGTGAGCCAACATACCCATTCACACGTTTCATAATTTCATCCGTGAAATAAAGCGCACTTCCACGAGTTCCTTGTTGCGTAATGGTTGGCAGAGAGGTTGAGGTAATCTTCATATCTTTATTAATGAAGCCAGCGTCTTGCATAGCGTTTAGAACGATATGCATTCTTTTCTTCGCTAATTCAGGGTTATTGGTCGGGGCATATCTTGATGGCGCTTTTAAAAGGCCAGCCAACAGGGCGGCCTCATTTAAGGTTACATTGCTTGCAGTCTTGCCAAAATAGCGCTGGGCTGCGGCGTCAAAACCGTATGTTCCAGCCCCTAGATAAACACGGTTCATATAGGCGGTTAAGATATCTTCTTTACTATATTCATATTCTAACCAGAAAGCAGTAAGTGCCTCATTAAATTTACGGGATAAGGTTTTTTCTGGGGTAAGGAATAAAATCTTTGCCAATTGCTGGGTAATTGTTGAGCCACCTTGGACAAAACGACCCGCCTTAACATTTTCATACATGGCGCGGCTTAAGCCAATTGGGTCAATACCGAAGTGAGAGTAATATCGGCGATCCTCAATGGCTAAAATCGCTTTTTTCAAATGGTCTGGATATTCATCAAATCTTAAAAAACGTCCCTTGGTCTCCCCATAACGGGCAAGCACAGATTGATTGCTATCTAAAATAGTAATAGACGGGTTTTTATCAAATTTCATTGCCGTGTAAATATCAGGCAAATTATAGCTGTTAATAAAGATAAGCAGGATTAGTGCTAATATTCCCCAAATGAATGTCACAAAGCCAAGTTTAATCAAGCGCCAAAAGAGAGACGATGATTTTTTCTGAGGTGTTTTTTTCTTCTTAGTTGATGCTTTTTTGCTCTTGTTCGTTTTCTTACGTGCCATTTTTTAACTAAAAAATCCCTAATCTTTGTGATATAAACTTTATCTTTAATACCTTAAAAACTTTAAATAAGCGAGTATCTTAATGATAAATAGCATGAAAACAATTCCTTTGGGTGTGTTTTTCACAGGAATAGTGGGCTTGGCCGTTTTTATTCTTTTGGGCTTGAGCGCTTCAGCCAACGTATTCACAGGAATATTGTTTCAATTTTATAGCGGCTTAATTTTAAGTTTTCTGGGCGGTATTCAGTGGATGATTTTAGCGCAGAATAACCAAACTCAACTTTGGAAACAGGTTCTAGTTATTCTTCCTGTTTGCTTTTTAATGGTTTTAGTTGCATTTGATAGCTTATTTTTATTCTTAATCGGCACAATTATATTGTACTTGACCGTCTATATTTTTGATTATCTCTATTTTTCAAAAATGGTTTCAATAAATTGGTATCTTCCTTTGAGAACATTTTTAACATGTGGTGTGGTTGGCTTAAAAATTTTCATGCTTACGTTCTTCTTTTTAGTTTGGGGTGTGTAGAGCTTGTCTAAAACGTCTTCAAAAAATATCAGTTTTTTATCGGCCTTCTTTACGGTTAGTAGCCTTACGCTGTTAAGCCGTATAGCGGGGTTTTTAAGGGATATCTTAACGGCTGCTTTTTTAGGGGCAGGGCCTATTGCCGATGCCTTCTTTGTCGCATTAAAACTACCCAACTTCTTTAGACGAGTAACCGCAGAAGGTGCTTTTATCTATGCCTTTATACCACTTTATACAAAGGCAAAAACCGTTGAAGGGGAAGAGATCGCCCAGAAATTTAAAGATGAAGCCTTTACAACGCTGCTTGTCACATTGCTACCTTTTACAATTGTTGCCATTGTCTTTATGCCCTATGTTATTCAAGGGCTGGCCCCTGGATTTGAGATTGATGGGGAGCGTTTTTCTTTGGCGGTGGATTTATCAAGGATTACATTCTCTTATTTGGCTTGTATGTCGATTGTTGCGATGATTGGTGGGGTTTTAAATGCGCATAATCGCTTTATGCCATTTGCCGCAACACCGATTTTCTTCAATCTTACCTTGATCGCAGCACTTATCGGCTTTGATGAAATATTACCCAATGCTGGTTATTCTTTAAGTTACGGGGTTTTAATTGCAGGTTTTGTTCAGCTTATCTGGATTTTTTATCATTATTTTAATCTCGGCTTTAGGATCAAACTTGTTTGGACATTTTGGACGAGCCGTATCAAGCGCTTGCTAAAGCTTATGGGGCCAGCGGTTTTAAGTGCAGGGGTTACGCAAGTGAATTTGTTTGTTGATATTCTGCTCGCTTCAATCTTGCCTGTTGGGGCGGTCTCTTACCTTTACTATGCTGATCGATTGAATCAGTTGCCTTTAGGTGTTGTTGGCATTGCAATAGGAACGGCGCTGTTGCCAATGTTATCAAAGGCGTTAAATGAAAAAGATGAGACGGCAGCCACGACATTATTCATGCAATCCCTTAAAGCAGGGGCGGCCTTTTCAATTCCAGCCGCAGTGGCGTTTGTGATTTTACCAGAGATTTTAATTGCAACCTTGTTTGAACGGGGGAGCTTTGGTGAACAAGAGCGCGAGATGACGGCTTTGGCGCTTCAAGCGTACTCAATTGGCTTGCCAGCTTATATCGCGATTAAGGTTTACAATACGGTTTGTTTTTCATCAGAAGACACGAAGACACCCCTTATAATTTCACTCATTGTCACAGGTCTTAACATCGCGATGAGTTTGGCGTTTATCTTTATCAGTGATTTAGGACATGTGGGGATTGCCCTTGCAACGGGTATCACGGGCTGGATTCATGTGCTTATGCTTCATGTGATACTTCAAAAAAGAAAGCTAATTAATTGGGGTAAAAAGATAACTTATTCACTGGTGAAGATCGTTTTGTCGTCTTTACTAATGGGGGCGGCATTGTTATTTGTTATGCGTTATCTCACAATAGAGTTGATTGATGTGAGTGAATTTAATCGCATTTTTGATCTTATAACATTGATTCTAAGCGGTGTTATTGTGTATGGTGGAGCCTTATTGTTAACCAAAGCTTTTACATTAAAAGATTTGAGAAATTTAAAACCAAAAGTTTAAATAAAAGGAAAAAGAAACAATGACTAAGCGCAGAATCCTATCAGGTATGCAACCAACCAATAATTTACATTTAGGCAATTATTTGGGCGCTTTGAAAAATTGGGTCAATTTACAAAATGATTTTGATTGTTTGTTTTGTGTGGTTGATCAGCACGCAATCACTGTTCCTTATGAGCCAGAGGGCTTAAAAGACCGCACCAGAGAAATAGCAGCCGCCTATATGGCAGCGGGTGTGGATGTCAATCAATCGCCAATTTTTGTTCAATCTGCCGTTCCTGCGCACGCTCAATTAAACTGGGTACTTGCCTGCATGACACCAATTGGCTGGTTAAACCGTATGACGCAGTTCAAGGACAAGGCTGGTAAGCATAAGGAAAAAGCTGGTTTGGGATTATACGCTTATCCTGTTTTAATGGCGGCTGATATCCTTATTTATAAGGCAACACATGTGCCTGTTGGTGATGACCAAAAACAGCATTTGGAATTAGCGCGTGAGATCGCAGGCTCATTCAATCATAAATTTGAAACAGAATATTTTCCATTACCAGAACCACAAATTCTGGGTGAGGCGACACGTGTGATGAGCCTTCGCAATGGGGCAGAAAAAATGTCAAAGTCAGCACCATCTGATATGTCGCGTATTAATTTTACCGACGATGCCGAGACAATTGCAACCAAGATCAGAAAAGCAAAAACAGATCCAGATGCATTGCCTTCTGAAGTCAAAGGTTTAGAAGATCGCCCAGAGGCGAAAAACTTAGTGACAATCTATGCAAGTTTAGCAGATGTTTCCATGCAATCTGTCTTGGATGATTTTGGTGGGAAGATGTTTTCTGAATTCAAACCAGCTTTATCAGAGTTAGCGGTTGATAAATTGTCTCCGATCACAAGTAAAATGTCTGATCTTCTTGATGACAAGGCTGAGATTGATAGGCTTTTAACAATCGGAAATGAAAAAGCCAATGAGATTGCTGAAAAAAATATCAAAGAGATTTATGAGATTGTTGGTTTTTGGAAATAAGCTACTGACAGGCAATCTGGCTTTGCATATAATGTTTTTAACAAAACTACTTTAATGTTTGGATATTAAAATAATGATCAATTTTTCGTTTAAAAAATCAGCCCTTTTGATTTCATCGCTAATGCTGACATTTGCACTTTTTCTAAATGTTGCAAAGGCAGATTACTATGTGATCCAAGATCCTGAATTTGGCTATACTTTTTCTGTTCCTGATCGCTGGAATAGGGTTGGTGGTATGACAAGTCGTGTGAATTATGCTTTTATGGCGCCAAGATTAGATGGCGAGACGGATTATGCTGGCTGTTCTGTTTTATCGGAAAAAGATAAGCGTTTTCTTGTTGCAAACCCAAGAGAGCTAGATCATTTTGTTGGGCGTGAGTTTACTATGGATTATTTTGGCATTCAGGTGCCACGCATGAATTTGGGCAAAAATGATGCAATTAATATTCAGATTTTAGGCATTAATCCAGGCGGGCTAGGGGATGGATTTGCCCGTTATTCAATTTTGGATTATACAGCGATGTCAGGCGTTGAGAAAAGGGCGCTTGTCTTTGCAACGCTTTATGGTGATATGCATATGGCGGTTTCTTGCCAGTCAAAAAAATCAACCTTTGAAAGAAGACTACCAGAATTTATGGGCGTAATTTCTTCACTTAATTTTGAGAATTTTTATCGTTCATATCCAACATTCTATTATCGTGACTTCTTGGGCACAGATAAGTCAATGTTGAAGATTTGGTTTGACGATGTGACAAAAGATATTAAATCAAGTTTTAACGAAGCAATCGAATAAAACTAAAAAAAGATAGATTAAAAAGAAAATGTATATACAAACTGAAGACACCCCAAACCCGAATACAATTAAATTCTTGCCTGGAAAAACGGTTTTAGACGGCACTAAAACGGTTCATTTCAATAAAGGCGATGATGCGAGCGCTTCGCCAATTACATCAAAGCTGTTTGATATTAAGGGTGTTGAAGGTGTGTTTTTAGGATCAGATTTTATCAGTGTGACNAANTCTGATGATAAAGAATGGTTTGTNTTAAANCCNCAAGTTTTAAGTGCGATTTTAGATGGNGTGACCATGGGGATTGCATTTTGGGATGAAGANGCCGCNCAAAAGGCAAATAAAGACAGNTCAAAAAACGAAGTTCAAGCCGATGATGATGAATTGGTTGTNCANATTAANGAATTGTTAGAAACGCGCGTGCGTCCAGCCGTNGCGCAAGATGGNGGCGATATTGTTTTNCATGAATTTAAAGATGGTGTTGTCTATCTTGAAATGAGGGGTGCTTGTGCAGGGTGTCCAAGTTCTACAGCGACATTAAAAATGGGTATTGAAAATATGCTTCGCTATTATGTGCCTGAGGTTGAGTCTGTTCAGCCCGTAATGTAGGTTTAAAGCAAATCTAATCTACTCATCATTACTTGTATCTCTGATAACGAAATCTGTATCATCAGAAGCGTTCTCATCATTATTTTTAAATGAATTATGAGCAGAGCTTTCAACCGTAAAGAGAAGTCCAAACCAGCGCCATCTCTGGTTGCCTGTTTCATCGAAATAAGCAGGCATGGTGCAGTTTATTCTCGCACGGCCCTCACTTAAAGGCTCAGATAGTCTAATCTCAATCCGTTTTCCAAAATGATCAAGTTTTAAATCCCCCTCACTGTTGGAGAAACAAGATAAAGATTTAGCCCCATCATAATCTTCAGCAAAGGTAAAGCCAATAGAGGGCGGGTTATCATCACTTGAATCGATGTGGAAATCTGTTGGTTGAAACTCTTTTATTTTAATTGGAAGCGCATTCGCGGTTAATTTAAAACGCTCCAAACCACCGTAATTTTCTGTCATTGCAAAACGTGGAAGGGCGAAGATATCAGATGCCTCATTGGCAACACTTGATTGCTGGCCGAGAGCTGCGCTAAAGCCATATTCTTCGACAAGGTTCTTGGCCTTTAAACTAAACTCGCCAAATGGATAGGCAAAGAATTGTGGTTCTTCATCCAGCATCTCTCTAAATCTGGTCTTAGCTCGGTTGATCTGCATGCGCATTTGACGATCATCATAATCAAGCAGATGAGAGTAGGTTGCTGTATGCACACCCAAATCTACGTAATCAAGTTCACTTAATTCTTCTAACTCTGTCCAGCCTAGATAGCTTGTTGATTGCCAGTCTGCTTGGTCAACAGAAAAGAAAACCGTGAAAGGTAGTTTATGTTTTCTCAAAAGGGGAACGGCTTTTTTTAAAATAGAGCGGTGTCCACCCTCAAATGTAATAACAACGGCCTTGTTAGGAAGCTCTGATTTATTTTTTAAGGCTTCAACAACTTTTGATAAAGGGAGCACGTTGTAATTACCATTTAGGATTTCATCGATATGGCTTTTAAATTGCTCAAATTGTATATTGGTTGCTGGGAAACCCAATTCATCAATTCTGTGATAAGCATAAATGACGGCACCGTTTTCATTGTTTTTTTGATCTGCATGCGCGTGCGTGTTTAAGCCGATGAAAAAAAGACACAACAAAACCAATAGCTTTGTATAAAAACTATTATTCTTTGTCTTAATATGTTGTTTTTTCAAAAAAACCATTTGCACAGACTTGTAATTACCATCAATCTTTATAGATATATAGATAGATAGCAAACTTTCAACAAAAGAGAAAGCAAGATAATGAACAGTGAAGCAGTTTTAAAAGAAATTAGTCAAAATGGTAACCATATTGTCAGTGATGAAGCGCTAGATACGCTTTTTAGAGAGGCTCGAACATATTCGCATTGGAAGGATAAGGAAGTATCAGACGTTGTTCTAAACGCGCTTTACGACCTTTTAAAATTCGGCCCAACAAGCGCAAATATGTGCCCAGCACGTTTTTACTTTGTGAAAACAGATGAGGCAAAGGCAAAATTGAAACCTACGCTCGCAGAAGGCAATGTTGAAAAAACAATGTCAGCGCCAGTAACAGTTATCATCGGGCAAGATATGGAGTTCTATGAGAAATTACCTAAGTTATTCCCACAAACAGATGCAAAAAGCTGGTTTGAGGGCAATGACGAGATGATTAAAGATGCAGCCTTACGCAATACGGCTTTACAAGGGGCATATTTAATTATGGCCGCACGGTCGGTTGGTTTGGATTGCGGACCTATGTCAGGCTTTGATTCAAAGGCACTTGATGAGGCCTTTTTTGAAGGAACTTCAATTAAATCAAACTTCCTATGTAACTTAGGGTATGGCGATGCAAGTAAGTTGCACCCAAGAAATCCAAGACTGCCGTTTGAAGAAGCGTGCAAAATTTTATAAATTATTTTCTCATTCAAAGAGATTTAGTTTATAAAAAGATATGATTTTTATTATTGATACAGCGATGCGTGATGTTCAATTTGCCTTTTTTGAGGGTGGGACGCGCATCGCTTTTTTTAATATTGAGCAATCCAGAAACAGTGCTGATAAAATTCATTCTCAAATTCAATCTGTATTGGAAGAAAAAGATTTAGATTTATCGACCCTAACAAAGATTATTGTCACGTCAGGACCGGGAAGTTTTACGGGTATTCGTGTTGGCTTATCTTTAGCACGCTCACTGGGCTTGGCTTTGGGTATTCCTGTCTTGGGCATTTCATCATTGCAAGCCATGTCATTCATGTATGAGAAAGATGAGGCGCATTATTGTGTTATTGATACAAGACGTAAAGATTATTTTGTTCAAGAGTTTAGCGCGTCTCATAAAGCGATAGGCGATGTTCAAATCATGGATAAAGAGCAAGCTGAAAGCTTAAAAAAATCAATGATCGATTTAAAATTGGATTTGGATAAATTGAATATGGCCTATTTAAGCGGGGATTATATGTCTGTTTTTCAAATCGACCCAAGCCCGCTTTATTACCGTGATGCAGATGCTGTTCGGGCCTCGAACTTACCTGAGGTTGATTGGTCTCAAATGGCGTCTCAATGATTACTGACATTCAATCCAAAGATTTTACCCTTGTTCAAAATGTCTTAATAAATGATTTGGGCAAAGATTGGTCAATATCATCAATTCAATCCTTATTGGAAAAAAAGACGACTAAAACCTTTGCTCATTATGATGATGTAGATAATAACTTAATTGTTTTTGCAATCTGTACGCAAGTATTGGATGAGTTAGAAATTCTAGCTCTTGGTGTTTTAAAAGAATATAGAGGCAAGGGGCAGGGCAAAGCTTTGCTTGAAAACATGATTAGCCAAAGTATCGAGAACGGTATAGCAAGAATAGTTCTTGATGTTTCAGAGGCAAATAAGCCTGCAATCGAACTTTATAAACGCTCAAATTTTTTTGAAATAGCGCGCCGAAAAGATTATTATACACATTGCAAGACAGGGCAAAAAAGTGATGCCATTGTCATGGAATTAAAAATCAAAGAGTAAGTTAAAAATGGTTTATATCGCTGCATTTATTGGGTTTATATTAGGCTTTGTTGTGGGGCTCATCTTAAATCGTTTTTTATTAGCGGATATGACCCCGCAAGAAATTATTGAGAATAGAAATATAAAAATTCAATATGGGCTTTTAAACTGGGCGATTGCAATGCTTGGTGCACTCATCGCGACGTTTTTTGTTTAAAACCATGTCTTTACTTGATGTGCAAACTGATCTATCCTTTATTTAAAATAATTAAGAATCAACTTGAACAGGGTTGGTAATGAGTAAAACTCAAAAAAATAAAAGATTCTGTTGGCTCCCAGTCGGGGGCAATAACGGGGATTATCTCGGAGGAAATGCAAATATCATTTCGCTCTGTGATGATGATTTGTCTAACTTAATGGATGATGCAATTCTCATTGATTTTGGGAATGCTTATTGTCATACAGATAAGGATACAGACTATGTNATCCCTGATTTAGATGAATATTTCCCTGCAAAACATGAAAAGAANAAGAGNAANNTTAAGGCNATTGTNTTAACCCATTATCATGATGACCATATAAAGGGCTTGGCAGATGCGATTATACGCAACCGTGATTTNCCGCCTATTATTGGCTCTAAAATGACATTGAAAATGTTGGATTTATANCTNAAGCGTCAGGGNTGTAACAATTATTACANGACNATNGTTGCAGNAGNTTATAANGAAATAGATGTTAATGGATGGAAGTTAAAANCNTTCCCTGTGAGCCATTCNACAACGGATTGCAAAGGNTTTGTCGTTGAAAAAGATGGCAANCGTCTTGTTCATATGGGNGATTTTAANCTTGATCAAACAACGATGNTNGGGCCTAAAACNGATATTGAGTTTTTGCGNCAACTGGGTAAAGAGGGNGTTGATTGNCTGATNTTAGATTCTACAAAAGCAGAACAAGAATTTCCTTATTTCTANACNGANAAGGGNACNAAAAATTATATTTCNGGCATCATNAGAAACCATCAAGATAGCCGTGTTGTTTTTGTTGTTTATGGCGGTTATTTAGAGCTGATTGGTATGATGATNACCGCTGCCGCNGAGAATAAAAGAAACATTATNGTTTCTGGCTCTTACATAAAAGAGAATATTAAAGCGTTTGAAGAAGTTCACGGACCGATTGATCAGTTTATTGAAAAACAAACGGGCGAATATGTGAATATTATTGATGATGAACATCCCCTTGCACAATATTATAAAGAAAAAGACACAATAATTATTTGTGACGGAGATTATTCAAAAGATAGGTTTAATTTTTTCCGAAAATCGCAATATCACAGATATTACAGACATACAAATTGCCCTTTAATCCATCCTGCTGATAAATTCTTTATTACAAGAAGTATTGTTGAAAATGACAAAACGGGCGATTTGAAGGCCTTATTTAATGAGCTTACAGGCTATGGTTATAAATTCTTTTGGCCAAATGAACATAAGATTAAAGCCCGCGGTCATGCGCCTTGGCATGACTTAAAAGATACGATTGGATTACTAAAACCCAAATTGGTTATTCCTGCCTACGGTAAGAGGAAGATGTTAAAAGCCGCTGATGAGCGCATTAAAAAAGAATTTGGTGATATCTCAATGGTGGTTAAAAATGGCGAGTTGGTTGATATCTCAAAACCTAAAGATGGAGTTTTGAAAACAATCAAATTTAATTGGGCGGCAATTAAGTATCGTTATAGAGAAGGGATATTAAGACCTCTTCGAGAACGTAGGCTAACTGGTAAAACACCAAATTATATGGTCAGTATTCCGAATATTAAACCTAAAGATAAAAAGCCAGCAAACAATAATAAGCCCGATAATAATAAGGTGCCTAAAAAGAAGACGCCTAAACCTTAGACATCATTCGCATCTTTGACAAAGTTTGAGAGAACTTTCTTACGACCTGCTTTTTCAAAATGAATATCAAGCTTATTATGATCTACACTTAAAATTGTGCCATAGCCAAATTTATCATGGAAAATGCGTTTGCCTGCGTGAAACTCTGTTCCATCTGATGCGATTGTTGTTTGTTGTCTATAAACGCCGTCAATTGTTTTGGCACTTTGTGATGCTCTGGAAGTGCCATAAGACTGATTGTTACCGCCATAATTATTATTACCACCATAGCGCGTTTGAATATGCATCATGGATGTGTTTTCAATGTGATCGCCCGCAAGCTCATTAATAAAGCGAGAAGGGAGGCAATCAACACGCCCACCATAAAGGCGACGATTGGCTGTAAATGAGATATAAGCCCGTTTTTTAGCGCGCGTGATGCCGACATAAGCCAGACGGCGCTCTTCTTCAAGCGCAGATAATCCAAGCTCATCAAGCGATCTCTGGTTTGGGAAAATACCTTCTTCCCAGCCTGGTAAAAACACATGATCAAACTCTAGACCTTTGGCGCTGTGCAATGTCATGAGAGAAACCATCTCTTCAGATGTTTCTTGGTTGTTATCCATGACCAAGCTGACATGCTCGATAAAGCCGAGGAAGTTATCAAACTCGCCCATGGCAATAATCAATTCTTTTAAGTTTTCTAAACGACCCGCTGCTTCTGGGGATTTATCCTCCATCCACATTCTTGTATAACCAGACTCGTCCAAAATCACTTGCGCGAGTTCTGTATGCTCCATCTCTTCTAATTGAGCACGCCATCTTTCAAAATCTTGTACAACTTCCATAAGCGAAGAGCGAAGGCGAGGGCGTAGCTCATCTGTTTGAATAAGTTGTGAGACCGATTCATAAAGCGAGATGCGCTCCATTCTTGCATATTCATAAAGCTGTTGCAGGGCTTTGGCACCAATTCCTCTTTTAGGCTTGTTGATGATGCGCTCTAAGGCCAGATCATCATAGGGTTGCGTTACAATCCTAAAGTAAGCAATCGCATCTCTAATTTCCATGCGTTCATAGAAACGAGGCCCCCCAATAACACGGTAAGGAATCCCCAGATTGACAAAGCGTTCTTCAAATTCACGCATTTGAGCTGAGGCACGAACCAGAACAGCGATTTCATCAAGGTTTGTCTTCTTTGAATGAAGGGCTTCGATCTCTTCACCAATCCAGCGCGCTTCTTGCTCGCCATCCCAAAGGCTTTTAACCAATACTTTTTCGCCGACATCATCATCAGTCCATAATGTTTTACCGTGGCGACTTTGGTTATTTGCGATTAGTTTTGAGGCAGCCCCTAAAATATGACCCGTTGAGCGATAATTTTGCTCAAGCCGAATAATTTCAGCACCAGCAAAGTCTTTTTCAAATTTTAGAATGTTGCCAACTTCAGCCCCGCGCCAGCCATAAATTGATTGGTCGTCATCGCCAACACAACAAATATTATCTTGCCCCATGGCTAACAATCGGAGCCATAAATATTGGGCGACGTTTGTATCTTGATACTCATCAACCAAAATATATTTAAACTGTGTATGATAGCGGTTTAAAATTTCCTTATTCGCGGGGTCTTGGAATAGGGTAATCATATGAAGCAACAGATCGCCAAAATCACAAGCATTAAGCTCGGATAATCGTGTCTGATACATTTTATAAATATCCAAAATACGCCCATCAACAAGCTCGCTTCCTTCATGGTTTGGAACTTTATTTGGGGTCAGACCACGATCTTTCCAGCGCTCAATAACACTTAGAACCATTCTTGGCGGCCATTCTTTTGTGTCGATTTCTTCGGCTTCCAAGATTTGTTTGATTAAACGTTGCTGATCATCTGGATCAAGGATTGTGAAGTTAGAACGCAAATTCACTTTTTCTGCATGGCGTCTTAACATGCGTGCTGCTAAAGAGTGGAATGTCCCAAGCCACCAGCCTTCAACAGGTTGTCCAGATAAAAGGTTTGATACGCGTTCTTTCATCTCACTCGCCGCCTTATTGGTAAAGGTCACGGACAAGATTTGAGAGGGCATTGCCTTGCCTTGATAAAGAATATGCGCAAGCCTTGTTGTTAAAACACGTGTTTTACCGGTTCCGGCACCAGCCAAAACCAAAACAGGACCTTCGGTTGCTAAAACCGCTTGTCTTTGTTTATCGTTTAATCCTTGAAGATATGAGGGCTCATGTGTTTGATCTGTATCGGGAACCATTTGACCGTGCATTGGCTTTCTTTTCTTTATTGTGATTTTTTTTAAGTGATAATTCTATTATAAAGAAAAATTCCCCACAGAGAAATGGGGAATTGTAAAAAACTTTATATCTTTATCTTAAACTTGTTTTTTAAGTTGTGTAAACGGGCTATCGGCTGTAACCACCTGGTTTCGACCCTGATCTTTGGCTTTATATAAGGCTTTATCAGCGCGTTCAATCCACTCTTCGATAGGCTCGCCTGGTTGATATTCAGCAACACCAACAGAGATCGTAATCTGTCCCATATTTGTATCAGTGGCTCTATTGATAATCTCTTTATTTGCGATACGAATTCTCAAACCATCTGCCACTTTACCTGCAGCATTAAGCGGTGTTTCAGGAAGAAGAATTGCAAACTCTTCACCGCCATAACGAGCAGCTAAGTCACGACCTTTAATTCCATTAACAAGTGTGTTAGCAACAAGTTTTAAAACCTGATCCCCAACTTGGTGTCCATAGTTATCATTGAATTTTTTAAAGTAATCAATATCGATAACAAGCAGGCACAACTTATGATCTTCATTATGGGCATCATTGATTTTATTTTCAATTTCCTCATCAAAGCATTTTCTGTTTGCAATCCCAGTAAGGCCATCTGTGAGCGCTTCTTTACGGGCGTTATCTAATGTTTCTTGTAAATTTTTAACCTGACCAGCCGACTTTTCTAACTTGTCTTCAAGGCGCTTGTTCTCTGCCATCATAGTTTTTGTTTCTGCAACGATCGATTGAACAACGGCCTTAATATCTTCAACAGTTTTTGCACTACCCAGTTTTGCGGTAGAATCTGTTAGAGATGAGTTATAGCCCTTGGCTGAATTACTTGCGTTATCGATCATCATCATGATATCGGCAAGTGAATCTTTTAATTGACCACTTGTTTCTTCAACAACGCTTTTTTGGATATCGGTTGAATCAATGAACTCGTAATAAAGATCACGGCAAAGTTCATTGGTGAAAACTTGTTTTTCTTTTGTAAGTTGATTAATACGTTTCAAAAGGTCGGCATTCTGACCATAGAAATAGGCATACCAAAGCTCGTAATTAACGGGCGTTCTTTGAATATCAAGGGCTGCAATTTTTCTGTAGGCAGAGTCAGAAATTCTTACATCATCTTCTTTTGAAATAATATCATAATCCATAATATTCTTTTAGCACCTTATTATTTAAAATTTGATTAACTTTAGCCCTAAATAAAAGTCATTTCTATATATAAATTCTTTATTTCGAATTACAGCGCCCAATTGAACCTTCGGCACAAATAGTCTCTCCATCTTTCCATGTCGCACCAGAAAGATCCGCCCCTTTAAAATCAGCCCTTGTAATGTTTGCATCGGTAAAGTTCACATTCTTTAAATTGGCATTTACAAAGATTGCATTTCTCAAATCGGTCTTAGAAAAATTAGAGTTCTCTAAATTTGCTTTTGTGAAATCAGCATCAAGGAAAATAGATTCGTAAAAAGTAGAGTAATTCATAGTTGCTGAGATGAATTTTGCCCTGTAGGCATTGACGCGTCTAAAAATGGCGTAAGAAAGGTTGGCACGCACAAAGCTAGAATCTTTAATATTTGCCTTATCAAGTGATAGACTTTCTAAATTTTGTCCATCAAAAATACAGCGTTGCCAGTCAACGAAAGGCTGGGCACTGTCGTTACAGGCCGCAAATGCAGAACCATTGCTAATTGTTAGTGTGAATAAGATTAGTGATGTAAAAAAAAGTCTCTTCATAGATATTAAGTATAGGGGATTTATATTAAAAATCGATTGATAATTCTTAAAAATGTTCAAGTCCCATATTCTCATAATGCTCAATATCATTTTGCCAATTTGGTTTGACCTTCACAAAGATTTTCAAATGAACATTTTTCATTAATGTTTCTTTGAGCTCTAATCGTGCTTCTGTACCAATTTTCTTTAAAGTCTCGCCTTTGTGCCCAATGATAATGCCTTTATGGTTATTGGCTTTCACATAGACGGTTTGATTAATCTTTAAGCTACCATCTTCAAAATCTTCATAACTATCTGTTTCAACAGTTAAGTTGTAGGGGATTTCATCATGGATACTATTAAAGATTTTTTCACGTGTGACTTCAGCTGCATAAAGTTTTCCTGGCATTGCTGTGACTTGATCTTCTTCATAAAACCATGGGCTTGATGGCATTTTAGCTTCCAATGTTTTAATCAAATCATCAACGCCATCTCGATTGAGGGCGGAGATCATAAAAATATCATCGAATAAATCATGGCTTGCAAATTCAGTCGCCAGTTTTAAAAGCGTATCCTTTTTAATTTGATCAACTTTATTTAAGGCAAGGACGATCTTTTTAGAGGAGCCTGATTGTGTTTCTTTTAAATCCTTAATCAAATGTTTTGTTGTGCCATCAATTCTATTTTTTGAGGCATCAAATAAAACCAACACGACATTTGCATCTTCGATCCCACTCCAAATGCTCGACACCATTGCTTTTTCCAAACGCTTTTTAGGCTGAAAAAGGCCAGGTGTATCAATGAAAACAATTTGGGTTTTGTCTTCGGTGTAAATACCAACCATACGGGCACGTGTCGTTTGTGCTTTTCTTGAGACAATAGAAATTTTTGTGCCAAGAATTTCATTCATCAAGGTTGATTTACCTGCATTCGGTGCGCCAACAATTGCAACATAGCCGGCTTTTGTGTCTGAATTTTCTAAAATCATATTACTTATTTATCTGTTTTTTCTATATGTTCAAGGAGAAGGCGTGCTGCTTTTTTTTCAGCTCGCCTTTTAGAAGTGTCTTTTGCGCAAATCGAAGGAAGGCCAGGGGCGCTAACTTCAATTTCAAAAATAGGTGCATGACTAGGCCCATCTTGAGAGACAAGTTTATAAACAGGCAAGCTTTTTGCGTTGAGCTGCACATATTCTTGTAACTTTGTCTTGGGGTCTTGAGGTGGGGCTTTTTGTGTTTTAATCATATCATCAAAAAGATAGATCACGATTTTTTCAGCCTCGGCATAACCGCCATCTAAATAAATAGCACCAAGAAGACTTTCCACAACATCGGCCAAGATGGCTTCTTTTTTACGTCCACCAGTTTCGGCCTCATTCTCTGATAGTGAGATTAGGCTACCCAATTCTAAATCTGAGGCAACTTTATAAAGAGATTTTCTTTGAACAAGGGCAGCATGACGCTTTGCCAAATCGCCTTCATTTTCATCTGGGAAATAATTGATAAGTTGTTTTGCAATGACGAGACCAAGAACGCGGTCGCCCAAAAACTCTAAACGCTCATAGCTTTTTTTATCACGAAAACTAGAGTGCGTAAGGGCTTCTTGCATGAGACTTTCATTTTTAAAGCAATATTTGAACTTAGCTTCTATCTTGGTTTTCATAACAATTATTCTATTCTGTTTTAAATAATTTTACAAGAGCCTAGTGCATATTTAGGAATATAAGCATTTACTTAATTTCTTGAAAAATCCTGTTCCATCGAATAGCGCTCGGCCACTCCCAAACTTGTGCGATGCTAGCACTGCCATCGGTTGAAAAGAAAATATATTGGGCCTTACCAACCAAATTATCCATTGGAACAAAACCAACTTCACTCATTACACGGCTATCTTGTGAATTATCTCTATTATCGCCCATTGCAAAGAAATGATCTTCTGGCACGACATATACAGGTGTGTTATCCAGTCTTTCCTCATCAGAGCGTTCAATTAAATTGTGCTCAGTGCCATCGGGAAGGATTTCGCGGTACATTGTATAGTTTCCAAGTCTTCCAAAGGTGTCTTCATATTGGGAAATACCAACACGATCACGCACAACAGGCGTGTCGTTCACATATAAAATTCCTTCTTTGACCTGAATGCGGTCTCCTGGAAGGCCAACAATACGCTTGATATAATCAATTTGCGGTCGTTTTGGTTGCCTGAAAACCGCAACATCGCCGCGCTCAGGTTCAGAGGCAAAAATACGCCCATCAAAACTCGCCATACCAAATGGGAAGGCATATTGGCTGTAGCCATATGAATATTTTGAAACGAATAAATAATCCCCAACAAGAAGCGTTGGAACCATTGATCCAGAAGGAATATTAAATGGCTCAAATGCAAAGGTGCGAATAACAAGCGCTAAACAAACGGCGAGAAGAGCGGTTTTAATCAGTTCCCAAACGCTATCTTCTTCTTCGGCTTTTTTTGCAGCTGCTTGTTTTTTCTTTTGTTCTGCCTCATATTCTTCGTCCTTATAGACTTTTGAATACCAGTCATATTTTTTTAAATCTTTTTTCTTTTTATCGTCGGCCATTTTTTTATTTTTCTGTTGCTTCAATAATTACAAATGCGATTGCGTTGTTTCCATCATCCGATAAGGATATATGTATTTTCGATTCATACAAGCGCGGTGTTTGTTTTTCTAAAAACTCACGTGCCCCATTTGATAACGTTACAATCGGTTTACCAAGCTCATCATTGGTAATGCTTAAATCTTTTAAATGAATATTATTTCTGATCCCAGTGCCCAATGCTTTTGCGATTGCTTCTTTGGCAGCAAAACGTTTGGCGATATAATTGATTTTGTTATCGTCATCTAAATTTTGAAAATGCGTTTGCTCATTGCTTGAAAAATGTTTTTCAACGATTTTAAAACCTGTCTTATTGACCATCTCTTTAATGCGGGAGATTTCACAAATATCTGTACCAATACCAAGGATCATAACGTTTAATCTTCTTTATCTTTTTTAGGAAGCATCTTTTTTAACGTTTCCAGATTATCTTCTAGTTCTGTTTTTGCTTGCCTTAAATCAATCATATCACGTGTTCTAAACTCGGCAATCAGCGCACTAAAAATTGAGTTTTTAGTTAAGTTATATTGTATCTTTATCGGGTTAAGCTGCATTGAGCTTACCTCTTGATATGAGTTGATTATGTTTTGTTTAACATTCTCTGGCAATTCTGCAATTAGTTTTGCGACATCTTTTTCAACGTGGCCAATGCCTGTTTCTGCGAAATCAAGAATACCAACAACCTCTAAATTCTCATTAAAAAAGACATTTGATAAATTATAATCGCCGTGAACGATACGGGTTGGCTCATCAAATTCATAGGCATAGACTTGGATCAAATCATTTGCGATCTCTTCATAATAGCCTGTTTTGTCGTCCTTAGCCAATTGAGTTATTTCAAAGAATTCTTCTTTGGCTCTATCTAAACGGCTTGGGTTTGAGCTATTCGCAGGGGCAAACGCATCATTTGCAAATTTATTTTGTGCGCTTTTATCTCTTGGTAAGCGATCAAAAATTTTGTGCAGACTATAAAGGGCTTTTGTAATGTTTCTGACAACTTTGATTTGTTCATCATTTGCGAGCTTGTCAAATTTTTCAGCTTGGATTGTAAAGCCATCAAGCTTGGATAGAATTGTCCAATATCTAAAATCTAAATGACGCAAAGGGGTGTAGCGTTTGATTTTCCCAAAGTCGATAAGCTGTGGTGTATCAAACGGTGTGATCATTTTTAAGTTTTCAATTTCTTTTAAATAGAGGCGCTCATTCTCAATTTTCTGTAAGCCAGAACCAACACCGCCATCTTCTTTTGAAACCTTAATCACACAATCATTATCAAGATCATAAACAGAACTCCAAACACCTTGCCCTAATTTTTTAAATTCGCCTTGTGAGGCATCAAATAGGATTTTATCAAGAGATCTATTTTTGAATAAGCTTTTACGCATTTTTCGTTTTTCAAGCATATCGCGAATAGCGCGCAGAAGTTTCTTCTTCTCATTCATGCGGCTTTTTCTCAAATCTTGATATCTTTGAATGACGTTTCGAAGTGGGTAATAGGTTGAAAACCAAACAATTGTTGCGATTAAAACACCGCCAATAATGAGTGGTAAGAACAATGTCATAAATTGTTCTTTTAAAATCTCATAAGACAATCCAGCATGTAAAGCTGTAGGATCAGGCTCGATCCCTAAAATAAACGTTCCGATATAATAGCTAAAAATCCAAATAAAGGGGAAGGTGGCAGGGTTTCCAACCAAAGTCCCGATCATGCCGGCAATGACATTGCCTCGAAAAAGAAGGCAAGCACCAGCGGTTAATAAGAGATGCAATCCAATAAAGGGCGTCATAGAGACAGCCATGCCACAAGCCAAACCGCTTGCGATTGCATTTGCCCCATCATTTATTCGGAATAATCTTTTACGGTAGTAAGAAAAAACACGTTTCCAACCAATTCGAGGCCAGACAAAATCTCTTGCCTTTTTATTAAAGCTTTTCTGGATGCGTCTGGAAAATAAGCTCATAACACTTATTTCTTCTTTTAAGGTTAAAACGGTTTTAAAACTAATAACACTATAGTTTAAGCGTTATCGTCCACGGTATCGGTCAACTGAGATGACCTCTGGTGTTGCTCTAAGCGCTGCAATAATGTTATTTAAATGTATAACATCTTCAACATAAATGTCCAAATGCATATCCCAAAAATCTGTGTTTCTATTCACAATTTTAAGGTTTGTAATGTTACCGCCATTTTTACCAATCACGGTTGAAAGCGTTCCAAGCGCACCAGCCTCATTCCCAATTGTGATCCCAATACGGGCAATGTGGGTCTCTGGTTTATCGGGGCCCGCATCCCATGAAACATCAATCCAGCGCTCTGGTGTATCGGCAAATGTTTCTAAGGTTTCACAGTCGATTGTATGGATTGTTACGCCTTTACCAGTCGTTACGATACCGACAATTCTATCGCCTGGAAGTGGGTGACAACAACGCGCAAAATGAACCGCCATACCAGGGATAAGACCTTTAATCGGCACACCATCTTTATTGGGTGTGTTTTTGGCAATTCTATTAGCGCGTTTTTCAATGCTTGCTTCAATGCCAGGGTCGGTTGAGCTTGGCGTTTGAATAGATTTTTTATGATCTGGGAAGATCGCACCAAAAACATCTTTTGCAGTAATATGGCCAGAACCAATGCCTGCATATAGATCTTCTGCCATATCAAGTTTAAAGATTTTTAAAACGCCCAACACGGCTTTTTCAGTGAATTTATAACCTTCTTGACGGAATTTCTTCTCCAGCATGGCTTTACCAAGCTGCATATATTCATCACGCTGTTGTTGTCGAATAAAGCGGCGAATGCGTGATTTGGCTTTGCCCGTAACAACAAAACGCTCCCAAGTCGGCGATGGTGTTTGGGTTTTTGAGGTTTGGATTTCAACCTGATCACCATTTTGTAGCTTTGTATTGAGCGGAGCAATTCGACCATTAATTTTTGCACCAACACAAGTATCGCCCACATCTGAATGTACGGCATAGGCAAAATCAATTGGGGTTGCGCCATTTGGTAATTCGATTAAATCCCCACGTGGTGAGAAACAGAACACACGATCTTGGAAGAGTTCTAATTTTGTGTTTTCTAAAAATTCATCAGGCTGACCAGCATTTTCTAAAATATCAAGGAGCTCACGAAGCCAGCGATATTGTTGGGCATCTTTGACTTGTGCTTTTTTCTGACCTTGTTTGTAAGACCAGTGCGCGGCCACACCAAGCTCGGCTTCTTGATGCATTTCCTCTGTACGGATTTGGATCTCAACCTTTTGGTTTTCAGGTCCTAAAACAGTTGTGTGAAGTGAGCGATAACCATTGAGTTTCGGCGTGGATATGTAATCTTTAAATCGTCCAGGGACAACAGGGTAGAGACCGTGTAAAACCCCCAATACATGATAACAATCGCCAATAGTATCAACAACAATACGAAACGCCATGATGTCGGAAAGCTGTTCAAAGGCAACGTTTTTGCGCTGCATTTTACGCCAAATTGAGTAAACAGTTTTCTCACGTCCAGAAATTTTCGATTCAATACCAGCATCTTTCATATCTTTTCGAAGGACACTCATAACTTGATCTACAAGATTATTGTCTTCTTCACGAAGATAAGACAAGCGCTTTAAAATACTTTCTCTTGCCTCTGGTTGAAGATGGGCAAAAGACATGTCCTCTAGTAGTTCTTTAATTTGGTGGACACCAATTCTCTCAGCCAGTGGGGCAAAAATCTCAATGGTCTCGGTTGCAATACGGCGACGTTTATGTGGTTTTGAGATATGACCCAATGTGCTCATATTGTGGGTTCTGTCCGCTAGCTTAACAAGCAGAACGCGGATATCTTCCGACATCGCTAAAACAAGTTTGCGGAAATTCTCCGCCTGTTTTGTCTCAATACTTTGTAATTCAATGCGGGTTAATTTTGTAACACCATCAACCAAAGAGGCTATCTCTTTGCCAAAATCTTTTTCCAACTGTTCCAAAGTCATATCTGTATCTTCAACGGTATCATGAAGAAGGGCTGTGATAATACTGGCTGGATCCAGTTGCATATCAACAAGGATTTTTGCAACGGCAATGGGATGGGTAAAATAAGGCTCGCCAGATGAACGCTTTTGCTCTCTATGGCAATCGATACAAGTTTGTAAGGCTTTTTCGACCAAATCAAAATCAGCTTCAGGGAGTTTTTCTTTAAACCCTGTCATGAAATCTTTTTTTAGTGCCTCTTCATCAACGTGAATAGTATCTGATGTAAGGTCTGTTTTTGCCTGAAACTCTGTCATTCTTATAGTTTTAAAGGATAAATCTTAAAAGAGATATAAAAAAGGAAGCTTTTCGCTTCCTTTTTTAAAGGTATCATAATGTACCAGAATTTTAAATTTATTATAAGATAAAATTAATCATCTTTTTTGTAGAAGTCTTCAGGAACACTTGATGGATCAATTGCTTGTCCAACCATAAATTCGCTATTGTCTTCATCAGAAGGCTTTGCTTCTTTTTTCAAATCGTCTCTTGTTTGCTCTTGCATGCCGTGACCGATCATATTCTCATCTTCGTTACCGAAGTTAGCAAGACCAGACCAGTCATTTTCGCCTTCCATAAGATCGATGATTTCATCTTCATCTTCTTCATCATCCATAAAGGTAACTTTTTGGAAGCTTTTGATTAGGTTTTCTTTTAAATCTTCAAGAGGGATTGTCTCATCCGCAATTTCACGAAGTGCAATAACAGGGTTTTTGTCATTGTCACGCTCAACAGTTAGTTGAGACCCAACAGCAATTTCTTTTGCTCTTTGAGATGCTGTTAAAACAAGCTCAAAGCGGTTAGGAATTTTTAAAACACAATCTTCAACGGTAATACGAGCCATCGTTAACTTAAATCCTTATAAGTTTAAAATTAAATTCAACTTGTTTTATAGGCAATGGTTTAAGGAAAATCAAGCCTTAATTGAGATTTCTTAGCTTTTCTTATTATTGTTTGAAGAATTTCGACCTGTCTTAAAACTCTTCTTATTCTTATCACTCTTTGATGAGTTTTTGCCTTTTCGAAAATCTCCACCTTTTGAGTTCCCACCTTTAGAATTTCCGCCTTTAGAGTTTCCGCCACGGGAATTGCCACCCCTTGAGCTTCCACCTCTTGAGCTTCCACCACGGGAATTACCACGTCTTGATCTTGAATCACTATGTTTGTTTTGGCGATTTGATTTTTGTGGCGCTTTAAAGGTAAAGCCTTCTAATGTCGCGGACTCATCGGTGGCAACCTCAAAAATAATATTGTTTAAAACAGGATCAATATCAACAAGGCGAACCTTTAATGTTGCCATTAACTGATATGTTCGTTTTGTTCTGCGTCCAATAAAGCTTTGAGATTCTTTATCCAAAACATAAAAATCATTGGGTAGGGTGCGAACAGGGATAAAGCCTTCTGCGCCATATTCGTCAAGACGAACAAATAAGCCAGGGTCAGCAACCCCAGAAATAATACCATCAAAGATTTGGTCTTCTTGTTCGCTTAAGAAGATTGCCGTCAAACGTCCCGTAGCATCGCGCTCTGCCTTAACAGATTTGCGCTCTAAGTCAGAGATATCTTCTGAAATTGATTTTAGTTGTGAAATTTCTTTATCGGTTAATCCATCATTGCCAAGTTTATAAGAACGGATCAATGAACGGTGCACGATTAAATCGGCATAGCGACGAATAGGGGACGTAAAATGCGCATACCGATCAAGCGCTAGTCCAAAGTGACCTTCATTTTCATTGTCATAGCGTGCCTGATTTTGTGATCTCAAGACACTTTCATTAACAATAAATTCTTCAATTTTTCCTGAAGATTTTTTTAATAAGTCATTGAGTTCAATTGTTTTAATGTTGCTTGAGACAGGGACTTTATAGCCAAAACCACCAAGGAAGTGGCGAAGATTATCAATCTTTTCATAGGTTGGCGATTCATGCACACGGTAAAGACAAGGAGCGCCTTTCTCTTCCAAAAGCTCAGCCACAGAAACATTTGATAAGATCATCATCTCTTCAATAAGCTGATGGGCTTCGAACTGAATTCTTTTAGAGACTTCTGTAATTGCACCCGTTTCATCCATTATGATCTTTTGCTCAGAACCATGGATATCAAGTGCACCACGTTTTTCACGTGCTTTGCGAAGGACTTTATAGGCATCATTTAAATTCTTGATATGGTCTTGAATAGGCTCAATGCGCTCTGGCATGCCGCCATCAAGAAACTCTTGGACCATTGTGTAAGTCAAACGCGCTTTTGATTGCATCAGCCCACGGTGGATTTTCTTAGAAATTAAGCGACCATTCTTATCAATTGTCATTTTTAAAGCCATGCAAGCACGGTCTTCATGTGGATTGATGGAGCATAAACCATTTGATAAATGCTCTGGTAACATTGGCACAACACGGTCAGGGAAATATGTTGAGTTTCCACGCTTTAATGCTTCTTTATCCAAAGGGCTACCGCT
>PBIV01000031.1 GCA_002720935.1 Rickettsiales bacterium
AATGGAAAAAGTCATGCAAGCCTATCAAGAAGGGTCAGTTGCCTCAAAACGATTGCTTGAGGTTAATTTAGAGCACCCATTATTGGTAAAATTAGCTGATATTCAAAAAGATGAGGCGAGACAATCTTTATTTGAGAATGTCACTTATCTTCTTTATGAGCAGGCACGTCTAATGGAAGGCGATTTGCCAGAAGATTTAAGTGAATTTACAACTAAAATGAATGATTTGCTGCTAAAGCTTTAATCAAAATTTTGATCAAACCGAGATAGTTTTCTAGGGCCTCTAAAGTTGCTTTGAACCCCTGCATTATGGATGAGTGCGACTGTGTCGCTATGTGCATCTCTGTTCGAATAGGAACGGTTGCGTTTATTGTAATGTGTAAACTCGCCATACTCTTCTAGGGTTTTAAAATCAATTCCTGTGAAAATTAAATCATCATCGTTTAAGCGTGATAAATCTTGTTCAGAGATTTTTAGTGGGCTGTTTGCGAAAAATTCTTTGGGCTCAAACTGTCCTTGCACAAATTCTTCTACGTCCATGCCATTATCAAGTAAATGTAGGCGAAGGTTCTCATAGTAAGATAGGGCATTAAGAGCTGAATCGGTACGAACGACATCATCGCCAAGCGCATACCAAAGCGAGATAATATTAGACTTATCAAGCTCGATTGAAGCGCGCGCTTTTTCAAATTGTTCGATTAATTCTTCATTATAATCTTTAAATTCATGGAAAAGGGGCTCGTAACTATGCGGATCCATATCTTTTAAACGGGAGGTTAGCATCGCTAACATGGCTTTGTTCTCTGCTTCTACACATAGAACAGCAGCGGCGTAATCTTGCGCTGATAATAAAGGTTGTTCAATATCCAACAGCGGATAACGATCATCGCCAAATTGATTGGCTTGTAAAATTGCTTTTAAAACGTCTAACTGAATTTTGCTTGATGGCATATCTGGGTCAATACTTAAATAAGCAACTTTCGAGCCATCTTTTTTATATCCACACTGAAACTGTGCGCCATATTCCATGCCTTGGGCTTCTAATAAATCCACTTGTTCTGGTGTCATTGGGATAAGAGAAATTGGGCAAGCATCATTTTTTTGCTCGACCAATTCTGGCATTTGTTCATTTAAATAAGATAAAAAGCGAGTGACTAATTTTGTAAAATCTGGCTCAAAATTAGGTAAGAAATTAATCGTGATGTTATTTTTCTTCTGACTCATAAAAACAGGTCTCCATAGTTCATAAGACCATAAAATAATTAAGATATCGTTAGGATGATTGGGGCGAAAAAAAGGCCACTTAAAAATAAGCGGCCCAAAGTCGGTTTGAAATTCTTTTAATAGGTAAGCGTTATGCCGCTTCAACACTTTCTGGATCAGTTACATTCGCCTCACTCATCGCAAGAGCCGCAGCATTCTCTTCCATACTTGCAAGCGCATCGCCAATTGCAACAAGATATAGATCAGTTAATTGATCTTCTTCTAGGCGCGCTTCTTTATCCATCTTGCGCAACTTGATCACTTTACGAATAATCTTTGGATCAAAACCAACGGCTTTCGCCTCTCCATAGACTTCCTTGATATCTTCAGCGATAACTTTTCTCTCTTCATCAAGGCGTTCAATTCTTTCAATGAATGATCTTAAACGATCACCAGATACTCCACCAACATCAGGCATGACATTTCTCCTTTTTTATTGTATAAGCACTGTTATATGAAAATTTTCTTATAAGCCAATGCTCTTAAATATTGATTTTTAGGATGTTGATCTTTTATAAAGGGAATATTGAAAAATTTAAAGAGGGAATTTAAAAAAATGACAAATAATCTCGCTCAAAAAATTGATGTGGTTGAAACACCAATCGTTGTCGCGACTTTTTATGGGTTCGCTGACTTAACCGATTTAGAAGATGTCAAAGAACGCTATAAGCAAGAGATGATGGATCATGATGTAAAAGGAACAATCCTTGTTACACCAGAAGGCATTAATGCGACCATCTCTGGTCCAAGGCAAGGGGTTGATCATGTGCTTGCCTATATCCGCTCGGATGAGCGATTTGCCGATATGCCTCATAAAGAAAGCTTTATGGAAGAGCACCCATTTAATCGCTGTAAGGTTAAAATCAAAAAAGAAACAATCTCGATTGGCGAGGATGTTTGTTTAAGCTGCCGTGGCGATTATGTGGAGCCAGAAGATTGGAATGATTTGATCTCTGATCCAACAACGCTTCTGATCGATACAAGAAATGAGTATGAATATATCCTTGGCACATTCAAAGGGGCGGTTAATCCGAAGATTAAAAACTTTAAACAATTCCCAGCTGTGATGAAGAAAGTCCTTAAAAAACGTGAAAAAGAAGGACGTATCCCACAAAAAGTTGCGATGTTTTGTACAGGCGGTATCCGTTGTGAAAAATCAACAGCTTGGCTCAAGCAAGAAGGTTTTGACAAGGTTTACCATCTCCATGGCGGTATTTTGCAATATTTAGAAGATGTGCCAAAAGAAGAAAGCCTTTGGGAAGGGGAATGCTATGTCTTTGATGACCGTGTTGCGGTGGATCATGATTTGCAACCGACAAAAACAGCCCATGTTTGCCCAAACTGCGGTGGTTCCGTTGTCGCAAAAGATATGTTATCGCCACTCTTCAAATACGGCAAAAATTGTTTGTCATGCGCACCATCATGGAAAAAAGCGATTTATTATAAATTAAAAGCTTTCAAAGATCGCATGAACTCAAAAGGTAAAGTCATCTAAGAGAAAAATATATGATTGATCAAGAAGCATTACAATCCAGATTTGTATCATTGCTAACAAATAGCGGTGTAGCTCCGGATGTCGCTTTAGACAATTGGGATGATTTACGAACTAGATATAGTGAAGGGCATAGAGCGTACCATGCGCTTGATCACGTGGCGGCAATGCTGCGCCATTTTGATACGATCAAAGATCAGCTTGATGATCCAGTTTCAGTTGAGGCAGCCATTTGGTATCATGATGTGGTTTATCATACACAAAAAACCTGCCCTGATAGAGAGTTTCACAATGAGCAAGAAAGCGTCAATCTGGCAAAAGAGCACTTAAAAGGCTCTGGTTTTGATCTTTCAAAAATTGATGCGCTTATCATGGCAACAATTCCTGGGAATGTTGCAAAGAGCAAGGATGAAGAATTCCTCCAAGACATTGATTTAAGTATCTTTGCACAAGACAGAGAAATTTATAAAAATTACATCCAACAAGTCAATATTGAGTATGGCTTTGTCCCTGTTGAACAGCGTAAAGTTGGGCGTTTAAAAATTATGCAGATCTTTTACAAAAAAGATTTTATCTACAACACCGATCATTTTCGAGGTCTGTGGGAAAAGCGGGCAAAAGATAATCTATCTTGGGAAATTCAATCCCTAAAATCTGAAATCATGAAAATGAAAAATAAGCCTGCGAATAAGCTTTAAATTTTAAAGTTCGCCTTCAAACTCTGATGCTGAAAACACTTCAATAGCCAAGCCATGCTCAGTACCATTATTTTGGGCAATCCGCATCAATTGGATTTGAATAAGATATTTTCTTTTTGTTTGCGTTAGGATATCCAAATGTTTTGTTTGGGCGTTCGGATCAAACACATAATCATTAAAACCAGATGTTTTAAAATTAGAGCTGTGTGGGCTTGTTAACACGATTGCTTCCATCAACCATCTGTAAGCACCGCCAACACTGGCCTCGTTTAAGATAACGGGGTCATCAACGATAATGCTTGTGATGGTTTTATTTTGAGCTGTGTTTAATTCATAAAGACCAGAGGCTTGTAAGAACGTAGTAAATTCTCCATATCCTTCAACGGTAAAGAAGTTTGATCTAGATCTTAGCTTTTGATCAATGCCATTGGCGGGGAATGTTAGGATTTCAGCCAGCTCTTTTTTCACGAATGCTGAAATCTCTTCATCACTTACATGTTTTTGATCAAGGGGCGAATTATTGGTTGGCAAGGTTGCATTGAAATCAAATTGGTTGTAATTGCGTCTGATCTCATCATAGGTCAGGGCTCTAAAATCAGGTTGTGTGTATAGTGGTATTTCTTGGGCAATAGAATAACTGCTTGTTACTACCATGGTAATCAACAAGGAAACAAGAAAACAAAGATTTGAAAATAATCGGATCTTCATGAAATCTATTATGACGCTTCTTTTTTTACAAAAGGGTTAAATTTTTCTGCAAAATTGATAAATTTTCCAATTGTGCCACCAATTTTTAAAACATCATTGATACGATTATCCAAGAATACCCATGTTTTTTCATGATTTTCGGATTTATCGTTCAGCCAATATAAAAGCGTACTTTTTAAAACACCGCTTAATAAAAATCTCTTTGAATAATGGTTGTAATCGGTTGCGGTATCGCCTGCTTCATACCACATTAAATCAGCCGTTCTCCAAAAATATTGAGGCACCTTAATCGCGCGGTCTGGGCGCATAAAGAATTTAACACCTGTTTTAATGGCTTCTTTGTGGGGCTCACAAATTTCTAAACGCAGTCTCACGAGATAGGCGATTTTGTCTCTTACGCGCATATCTTTGAAAGCCTCATGGTCAATTTGTTCTAACATTTTTTGATCCGTATAATCGCCAAAATAAGCAACCAGCTTATCAAGACTGCCTGAGAATTCAGTTTGCCAGTCTTTGGCAGTAAACTCATCTGCTTCAATCGCTTGGTTCACGGCATCTTGCGTCCAGCCATCAAAGGGGATATTTCTTAAAACAGCTTCTAAAATTTTATCTTTTTGCGGTGTTGTTTTCATGATTTTTAAAACTTTTTTTGCGTAAATTAGTTATTGTCATCTTGTTTTAACACTATAGATGGCTTACATCTATTAAAAATTAATATAGAACGATATAAGCAAATGAATAGTGAAAAAGAGCCTAGTGATTTAAAAGAAGATAACTCGCTTGTCGGGCGTGTCAAACGCTATGCGAGGGTCTCTGGAACGGTAAGTGGTTTAGCCGCCAAACTTGCTGGTCAGCGCTATTTAGGGATTGAGATTAATAAAGATGAGCATTCAAAATCTTTGAAAGAAGCTTTGGGTAACTTAAAAGGCCCGCTCATGAAAATTGCTCAATTATTGGCAACAATCCCAGAGGCCTTGCCAAAAGAATATGCAATGGAGCTGGCTCAGCTTCAATCAAATGCGCCTGCGATGGGCTGGCCTTTTGTAAGGCGTCGCATGAAAACAGAATTGGGTACTGGCTGGCAATCAAAATTTAAATCTTTTGATAAAGAGGCCTCGGCCGCCGCATCTTTAGGTCAAGTTCACAGGGCTGTCTCTTTGGATGGCCAAAACTTAGCCTGTAAATTACAATATCCAGATATGTCGTCAGCAATTGAGGCGGATTTAAAACAACTTCGTTTAATTTTGGGTGTTTTTGAGAGTTATGATAAAACGGTCTCAACAAAATTTATTCAAGAAGAATTGTCTGCAAGGCTTCGTGAAGAGCTTGATTATACGCTAGAAGCCCGTTTTACAAAATTATATGAATATATTTTAAGAGATGAGGAAGCCGTAAAAATCCCTCATGTGATTGATGATCTTTCAACAAAACGCCTTATTTCTTCGACTTGGCTTGATGGAAAGCCATTATTGTCGTTTAAGGAAGAAAGCCTAGAGGTGCGTAATCAAATCGCCCTAAATATGTTTAAGGCTTGGTATGTACCACTTTATTATTACGGCATGATCCATGGCGATCCGCATTTGGGTAATTACTCAATTCGTGATGATTATAGCATCAATTTGCTGGATTTTGGTTGTGTCCGTATTTTCCCTGCGCGCTTTGTAAATGGTGTTTTAGAACTTTATCACGCGCTTTTAACCAATGACGAAGAACGCGCCGTTGAAGCGTATAAAAGTTGGGGCTTTAATAATATATCTAAAGAATTGGTCGAAGTTTTAAATGTTTGGGCACGCTTCTTATATGCACCAGTCATGGATGACCGTGTTCGTAAAATCGGTGAGCCTTCGACACAAGGTGTTTATGGTCGGGAGACAGCAGAAAAAGTTCACGCTGAATTGCGCAAAGTGGGCGGTGTGACTGTGCCACAAGAATTCGTCTTCATGGATCGCGCAGCATTGGGCTTAGGTTCAGTGTTTTTGCACTTACAAGCAGAGATCAACTGGTATCAGCTTTTCAATGAGCTAACCCAAGGCTTTGATATGGCAGATGTTCAAAAGCGCCAAAATGAGGCCTTGAAGAAATTTGATATTGATCGCGCCTCTCTTTACCAAAATGAAGTCGCTTTTTCTCATATATAATTAAAATTTTGACATAAACACATTTAATGTGTAAATTATTTTTATTCAAAAAATAATAATTATAAAAAGTTTATTTATAAAGTGAGAGGTAATCAATGATCCAGCCTTCTGATAAAGATTTTCAAATCGAAAGCGCTGCTTATAACGCGAAACCAGATATGCGTTTTTTCAAAGTCGTAGACCCAATTTTAAGGGACCATCTTGATGGTTTGAAATATGCCATGAGCCAAGTCAAAGTTATAAGGGATCAGTCTTTGAAAAAGCAATTGGGTGTTGATTCGTTGATGCAAGATGAAGTTGGTCGCATCTATTTTGGTTTTGACAATGATACACCGCCAAGCGATATTTTCGTTGAATTTGACGATATTGAAACAGAAAGCGGAAGAAAAGCTTTTGGTTTTGATGCGAGTAACGATCTTACCCCACAATTCCAAGCAATGACGAAAGCGATTATAGAGGCTTATCAAAATAATGTTGAAGATGCTGAAAATAGAATATGGGCGGCAACAGGTTTTGATGAGGATAAGTTCGATCTTTTATCAGTCGATCTTTTAAAACAAGGCGAAGACTGGTTTATTATTGCGGAAAACCCGGACAAATCTTCTTATTTATATGATGACTTGACTGGTATGTATGTAAGATCGCCTGCACGCTATACTTATATGATCAATGAATTTCAAGAAATTCTTCTTGGCATGAATGAGGGGTTCACGGAAGTTCCAGAACGCATTTATGAAGAAGCCTTAGAATTTGATATTAGACAAAGTGCGATTGACCAAGCGATGAAAGATTTTAAATCAGCAAGAACGAATAAGAAAAGAGCTCCTCGCCCGTAAATCAAATTTATTTTTAGTTTTAAAAGCCTCGACAATAAAGTTCGGGGCTTTTTTATTGTCTTATTTTTTATAATAATTTTTCTCAATTGATTTTTTTCTCAATCAATGTACAAATATGAGGACAGTATATAAAAAGTTTTTCTTTTAGCCATTCGTTTTACTTTTAAGGATATAAATCATGATCGTTGGAATTATTAAAGAACGCAAAGTTTTTGAAACACGTGTCGCGGCAAGCCCTGAGACAGTTAAAAAATTGGTTGCGATGGGTGTTGAGGTTCATATTGAAAAAGATGCTGGTCTTCGTGCCAATGTTCTTGATGATGATTTTAAAGCAGCTGGTGCTAAAATTGTTGCGAGTGCAGCTGACGTTTTGAAAAAGGCCGATGTGCTGTTTAAAGTCAATTATCCATTGGTTAAAAATGATCCAGAGAAAACAGATGAAGTCTCTGACTTGAAAAAGGGCGCAACTGTTATTGGCTTGATGGAACCGTTTGACCGCGCGGAACAAATTAAAGAATTGGCGAAAAAAGGTGTTAATTCAGTTTCTCTAGAATGGATCCCGCGTATTACAAGAGCACAAAGTATGGATGTGTTATCCTCACAAACAAACTTGGCGGGCTACCGCGCTGTATTAGAGGCGGGCTATGCTTATGGTCGAGCTTTCCCAATGATGATGACGGCGGCGGGTACAGTTGCCCCTGCAAAAGTTATGGTTATGGGCGCTGGTGTTGCTGGACTTCAAGCGATTGCAACAGCAAAGCGCCTTGGTGCTGTGGTTAGTGCAACCGATGTCCGTATGGCCGCAAAAGAGCAAGTTCAAAGTTTGGGCGGTAACTTTGTCATGGTTGAAGATGAGGAGGCNAANGCNGCTGAAACATCGGGTGGCTATGCAAANGAAATGAGTGATGCTTATAAGAAAAANCAAGCNGACCTAATCGCTGAGACTTTAAAGAANCAAGATATTGCAATTACNACNGCNCTTATCCCAGGGCAGNCCNGCACCAANNTTNATTACAAAAGAAATGGTCGCNTCAATGCGCGCAGGNAGTGTNATTGTTGATATGGCNGCNCCTCGTGGNGGNAANTGTGAGCTATCAAANCCGGGCGAGATTGTNGTAACAGATAATGGNGTTACAATTTTAGCNCCAATGAATTTAGCAGGNGCANTAGCCGCAGATGCGTCTAAATTATTTGCCAAAAACTTACTNACATTGTTTGAGCTTCTTTTTGATAANGATAAAAAAGCCCTTAATTTTGATTTNGATGATGANATNATNAAAGGCTCTGTTTTAACGCATGGCGGTAAAGTTGTNCATGAACGCTTAGCGGGTGAGCCAGCTAAAAAAGAAGNGGCNCCTAAAAAANCAACNTCNAAGAAGTCAACAGCGAAGAAAAAGGCGACAACGACTAAGAAGGCTGAGGCTAAGAAGACAGCTTCAAAAGCCTCTGCAAAAAAGACAAGTACAGCTAAAAAAACAGCCGCTAAGAAAACTACGACTAAGAAGTCGACAACAAAGAAATAATTTTAAACTTATAAAAGGAATTTAAAAAATGAGTGATGGGAAAACAGAAAATGTAAGCCAGACTTTATTTGATCAGGCAAGCGCTTTGGCTGAAAAAGCACAGCTTTTATCACAAGAAGCAGCCGATCTAGCCCTAAAGGCCGATCATGTTGCGGCGACCGAGGCCGTCAATCAAGCAGCACAAGGTGGGGTACCATTTTTCGTGGTGGGGTTAACGGTTTTTGCCTTGGCTTGTTTTGTTGGATATTACGTTGTATGGCGTGTTACACCGGCACTTCATTCACCTTTAATGGCGGTTACGAACGCGATCTCTTCTGTGATTATTGTTGGCGCGGTTATCGCATTAGGGCCTCTTGAGGGCAATTTTTACGCTCAACTATTTGGCTTTTTAGCTGTTATGTTGGCATCAATCAATATCTTTGGTGGCTTTATCGTGACACGACGCATGCTGCATATGTTTAAAAAGAAATAAGGGATTAAAATTTAAAAGGAAAATATTATGGTTTCATTATCTGCATTCTTATACTTAGTCTCTGGTGTTCTTTTTATTTTAGCATTAAGAGGTTTATCGCATCCTGAAAGCGCCCGCCAAGGAAACATGTTTGGTATGATTGGTATGGCGCTCGCTATATTTACAACTTTGGCTTTGCCATCTGTTGGTAATTATGGCCCCATCATTTTAGCGATCGGGATTGGTGGTTTTATTGGCGCTGTTATTGCCCTAAAAATTGAGATGACAGCCTTGCCACAGCTTGTTGCGGGCTTCCACTCTCTTGTTGGTTTGGCAGCTGTTTTTGTTGCAGCTGCAGCCTTTTATCAGCCCGAAGCTTACGGTATTGGGCAAGCTGGTGCAATTGCAACTGGCTCAATTATTGAGATGGGCTTAGGGGTTGCAATCGGTGCGATTACATTTACAGGCTCAATCATTGCCTTTGCCAAATTACAAGGTTTGGTTTCTGGTAAACCAATGGTCTTTACTGGTCAACATATGTTGAATTTAGCACTTGGAATTATCACTGTTGTATTAATCGGTGCGTTGATCTTTACACAAAGTGCGACAACATTCTGGATCATTGTGATCTTATCATTAATGCTTGGTTTCTTGATCATTCTACCGATTGGTGGTGCTGATATGCCCGTTGTCGTATCCATGTTGAATAGTTATTCAGGTTGGGCGGCCGCAGGTATTGGTTTTACACTTCAAAACAATCTCCTTATTATCACAGGGGCGCTTGTTGGTGCATCGGGTGCTATTCTTTCTTACATCATGTGTAAAGGAATGAACCGCTCATTTATTAGTGTAATCCTTGGTGGTTTTGGTGGCGACGTTGCAGCTGCTGGCAGTGATGATGATGGCGATAAAGTCATTAAAAGAGGGTCTGCTGATGATGCGGCCTTTATCATGAAAAATGCGGCTGAAGTTGTTATTGTTCCAGGATATGGGATGGCCGTTGCTCAAGCACAGCACGTTCTTCGTGAAATGGTTGACCATTTAAAAGCAGAAGGCGTGAATGTTCGCTATGCGATCCACCCTGTTGCAGGGCGTATGCCAGGGCATATGAATGTACTCTTGGCCGAGGCCAATGTCCCTTATGATGATGTTTTTGAATTAGAAGACATTAACCGTGATTTCTCACAAGTTGATGTTGCCTTTGTTATTGGGGCTAATGATATCACAAACCCAGCGGCAAAAGACGATCCAGCCTCGCCAATCTACGGTATGCCGATCTTAGATGTTAAGGCTGCAAAAACAGTTTTATTTGTTAAAAGATCACTTGGTTCTGGTTATGCTGGAATTGATAACAAGCTGTTTTACACCGATAACACAATGATGCTTCTTGGCGATGCGAAGAAGATGTGTGAAGATGTTATCAAGGCTATGGAAGCTTAAAATTAATATAAAAATCAAAAAGGAATTTTAAATATGTCAGACATGAAAAGATTAAGTGACCGTATTGTCCACGCCCTAGAGCTTGCTGTTGAGCAAGGCGATTCAGATATTTCTTTAATCCTTGCGGGAGCGCTAGAGCTAGCTTTAACAAGACAAGCTGGTGGCCAAGGATTTTCAGAGCGTAGAAGCTATTCTGATGCGCTTGATGAGCTGATGACACGCGCGAAAAGCTTGTAAAAGTTATAAAAGAATTTTTTAAAGAGAGCCTTTTAAAGTATCACAGCTTTTAAAGGCTTTTTTTAATAGATGTAGATTTTATTGCCACGTTTGCGAACTGAACGCTTTGCCGATTTGTAAGTGATCTCATTTTTGACCAATTTATCTTTTGCCAATCCTAAAAGCTCAAAACTTTTAAGGTGTTTGACGCGGATAACACCATTGGATGTAACAGAGATTTGCGGGCGGTTTTTAAATTGAGTTTCATCAACATACTTAGCCTTATAATAAGGCGAGTTGTAAATCAGCATATCATTGAGAGGATCATATCGATGTGCATTTACCTGATTGTTTGAAAAAGGTAGGACGGTTATAAAACAAACCATAGCAATGAATAAAGATCTTAATGCAAGCTTGCGCATGCCTTGAAAGCCTCTCTTTTAAAATCAAACTGTTAAAAACTTTTGATAAGTTTAATGCGAAAATTTGATCGATATTATTTTGTATGGTTTTGAATTTAAAAGATTCGTGTATGACGTCAAAATGTTTTTTTAAAAAACAATATGTTAGCTGATTAGGTCAAGCCATTCGTCTTCACTTAACACGGTAACGCCTAAGCTCTCGGCCTTTTTTAATTTGGAGCCAGCTTTCTCGCCAGCGATTAGGTAATCGGTAGAGCCAGAGACGGCACTTGCAACTTTACAGCCCAGACTTTCAGCTTGTTTTTTGGCTTCACTACGCCCCATCTGTTGTAAGGTGCCTGTGAATACGACTGTCTTACCAAAGACAGGATTGTCGCCATCAACTTCTTCAACTTCATAATCCTTGATGGTCATTTCTAAGCGTAATTCATTGAGCAAATCTTTATTATGTTGTTCGGCGAAAAAGCCCATTAAATCTTTTGCAACAGCAGGACCAATATCTTCAATGGCGATTAGATTTGAAAAGGCTTGGTTACCCTCATCAATATTATCACTGCCTTTATAGGCTTTGATCATCTCTTCTTCTAAATGATCTAATGAACCATAATTTTCAGCGAGTTTCTTGGCGGTTGCTTGCCCAATTTGACGAATACCAAGCGCATAAATAAAACGATCAAGCGCAATCTCACGCTTATCTTCAATCGCTTGGAATAAGTTTTCGGCTGATTTTGCGCCCCAACCATCACGCCCTTGTAAAGGTCGATCTGATGTTTGGTCTTTTTCTTTTAATTTAAAAATATCAGCAGGGCTCTTGATCATGCCTTCTTCAAAGAATTGGCGGATAATACGGTCGCCCAAACCATCAATATCCAAAGCATGTTTTGAGACAAAATGTTTTAACCGTTCAACCGCTTGTGCAGGACAAATCAGACCGCCTGTGCATCTTTTTGCTGCCTCATCATCCTCACGGATCGCAAGAGAGTGACATTCCGGGCAATGATTGGGGAAGATATAGTCTGATGAGTCTTTGGGGCGTTTATCTTCAAAAGCTTTGATAATTTGTGGGATAACATCGCCTGCTCTTTGCAATTGTACCGTATCGCCAATGCGCACATCTTTGCGCTTGATCTCATCTTCATTATGAAGGGTCGCTCTTGAGACAATAACACCGCCAACATTTACTGGCTCCAAAATCGCAACGGGTGTTAGAACGCCTGTGCGCCCAACTTGGATTTGAATATCTTTTAAAATTGTGATGGCTTTTTCAGCGGGGAATTTTCTTGCTATCGCCCAACGAGGAGAGCGGGCAACAAAGCCCAAACGATCTTGAAGCTCTATATCATTGACTTTATAAACAATGCCATCAATGTCATGTTTTAAATTCGGGCGTTCTTTTTCTAACGCTTCATAAAAATCCTCAACATCGTTTAAATTTTTACAAAGTTTGGTTGGGGTGTTGCTCTCAAAACCCCAATTTCGAACAAGTTCAATAAATTCGCTTTGTGATTTGAATGGCATATCTGATAGATACCCATAGCCAAAGGCTATGAAGCGAAGCGGTCTTGCTTTTGCCACTTCTGGATCAAGTTGTCTGACAGAGCCAGCAGCCGCATTTCTAGGATTGGCAAAGAGACTCTCATTATTTGCTTCGCGCTCTTCATTCAGGCTTAAGAAATCATCTTTGCGCATGTAAATTTCACCGCGGATTTCAATCTCTTCGGGAAAATTTCCTTTAATCGTTTTGGGAATGTTATCAATCGTGACGACATTATGTGTGATGTCCTCGCCTGTTTGACCATCGCCACGAGTAACGGCTTGGCTAAGCTCTCCATTTTTATAAAGGATTGAGCAAGAAAGACCATCGATTTTAGGTTCTGCGAAAAGGTCAATGTTTTCATGGCTTGGGATATTTAAAAAACGTTTGATACGGGCATCAAAATCACTCATATCCTCATCGCTAAATGCATTGGATAATGAGAGCATGCGCACGCGGTGCTCTACCTTGTTAAATTTCGAAGAGGGAGTAGCCCCAACTTGATCCACGTTATAATCGTTAGGCACCAAGTCAGGATTTTGTTCGATAAGCGTTAAAAACTCACGCTTGATTTTATCATAGTCAGCATCACTAATTTCTGGTGCGTCTTGCCCGTGATATTGTTCATCATGATGTTTTAACTGATCATGAAGGGTTTGAATTTTTTCTTTTAGCTCTGATGTGTCATCACTTTGTTTTGAGCTGAATAAATCATTATCTTGCATGGGTCTTGCTGGCTTCATTTTTTTAAATTTTAAGAGACTTGTTTTAAGGTTTTTTCATCAAAACCGAGAAGGGCGCTTGCGGCCTGTTTACTGGCTTGTGTAATTTCAGCGCCAGAAAGCATACGAGCAATTTCTAGCAAGCGCTCATTGTTATTTAATGTTCTCACATCACTATTTGTAATGCTGTCTTTGACGGTTTTTTCAACATAGAAATGGGTTTGCGCATTGGCCGCCACTTGTGGAGAATGCGTGACAACCATGACTTGTTTGCTTTTACCCAAAGTCTTTAAACGCTGCCCAACCGCGTCCGCTGTTGGCCCTCCGATCCCCGCATCAACCTCATCAAAGATAAGAGTTTCGGTTGGATCAGCATCCGCCAGCACCACTTTTAAAGCCAGCATAAAGCGTGACATCTCCCCACCAGAGGCAATCTTGTTTAAAGGACCAGGGGCATGGCCTGGATTGGTTGCAATTTGAAAGGCAACGTTATCAATACCATGGCGTGACCATGCGCTCTCATCTTCTTTTGGTTCAATTAATGTTTTGAAGATAGCACGTTCCATTTTTAATGGTTTTAGCTCTTTCATCACATTTTGATCAATGACGTGGGCTGATTTTTTTCGGTGGTCGGATAGTTTTTGCGCGGTTTCAACAAAGGCGGCTCTTTTTTCTTGTAACTGCTTTTGTAAAGTTAAGCGCTGTGCTTCTAAATCATCGATAAGCCCAATTTTTGATTTTATATTCTTTTCAATTTCAACCAGATCATTGACTTGGCATTGATGTTTGCGCGCCAAATCTTTTAAATGAAGCAATCTGATTTCTATTTCTTCTAAACTATCATGATCGCCATCTTGGTCTGCGGCAAAGCGCTCTAATTCAAACAGGATATCGCCCATCTCGGTTTGAATGCTCATCAAACGATCAGAGAGCTTGGCTAGTGTTGGGTGTTCCATTTGTTCAGGGGGAAGGCGATTAAAGGCCGATAGCGCATTTGATATTTGTTGATCAGCGCCTTGTTCACTGCTTAATGCGTTATTGATCAAATCAAGAGCTTCGCGATATTTACCTTGATTTTTAAGTGCAATGCGTTTGCCTTCTAAATAATCGCCTTCATCTTCTTGTGGGTTTGCTTCTTCTAATTCATTTAAAACAAAGCGAAGATAATCTTCTTGGCGGCGTGCTTCTTCTGCTTTCTTCTCCAATTCAATAAGGGCTGTTTTAGCCTGTCTATAGTCTTTGTAATAGCTGGCGACATCGTCGATCAGTTTATAATTTTGAGAGAATTGATCGACCAAATGAATATGGCTTTTTTCATTAAGTAATTTATGGGTATCGAATTGGCCATGAATATCACATAAAAAAGCCCCGATTTTTTGTAAGTTCTTTAACGTGATTGGCTCATCATTTAAAAAGGCTTTGTTTTTACCATCAGCAGATAAAATACGTTTGACGATTAAGGGCTCGCCTTTTGAAACTTCGATTTCTAATTCGCCTAAGATAGAATAAGCGGGATTTTCAGTATTTAAATCAAACGCACCCGTGACACTTGCCTGATCACAATCTTTTCGAATAAGGCGAGTTTGTGCCTTACTGCCCAAGACAAGCCCCAGCGAGTCCAAAAGAATTGATTTACCTGCGCCTGTTTCTCCCGTAAGGGCGGTTAGACCCTCAACGCAATCAAGGTCAAGCTTATCAATCAAGACAATATTTCGAATTGATAATCGGCTCAACATGCCTTTATTCTCACACGTTTATAAAATTTAAAAATCTTTATTTAGTTTACAACAGAGTGCCAAGCTTTGCTAAAGAAACCGCCTTCGCTGTTTACTTCGCCCTCATTAACTAAAACATAAGCATCTTCATACCAAGCAGAGCCAGGATAGTTATGCCCTAAAATTGCAGCGTTTTTCTTTGCTTCTTCTTTTAAGCCAAGCGCCATATTGGCCTCAACCAAACGATATAAGGCTTCTGCAACATGGGTTGTTGTTTGATACTCACGCACAACTTTTTGAAAGCGTCTAATCGCTGCGTTATAAATCTTTTGTTTCATGTAATAACGACCAATTTCCATCTCTTTACCAGCCAAATGGTCAAATGTAAGGTCAATTTTTAAGCGCGCGTCACGCGCATATTGGCTCTCAGGGAAGCGATCAATAACAGCCATCAAATTGCTAAGCGCCATTTCAGTCATTTTTTGATCACGGCGAATATCAGAAATTTGTTCATAATAGCACATTGCTTTTAAGTAATAAGCGTAGTCCGTTCTTTCATCCACTGGGTAAAGGCGAATAAAACGCTCTAATCCGATTAACGCGCGGTCATAATCTTCATTCTCATAGTAAGCAAAAGCAGACATAAGCATCGCTCTTTTTGCCCAAACGGAGAACGGATAAATACGTTCAATATCATCAAATTTTTGCGCCGCTGTACGGTATAGGCCTTCATCTAAAGCATCTTGTGCTTCTTTGAAGAGTTCCTCAACAGGGGCTGCATTTTCTAACTCATTGTCTGGGAATGGTGGTTGATCGCTAGAGCTACATGCAGATAGCAAGAAAACAGCGACAAAAGCCACACTAAGAATTCGAATCAGTTGATGTTTAAAATTTAATAAATCCATGAAGATAGGTATAGCACGATTTGAAAATAGATTGAAATTGAAAAAGCTTTAAGAAATAAGAGATATGAATTGTTTTTTGATGGCTTCAATGTCAAGCGATGAAGGGATATGAACATCAACACCATCACTATTATTTTGGGTTAACATGCCATCTTTTTCAAGTTTTATCTTTAAAGTATCAATTTTAAACTCTTTTAATGAGCTAATATGCTCAACCATGAAATGGGCTGTCGCTAAATCAAAAAGCCTTGAGCTTTTATTGTCTTTAAAATTAGAGTGCTCACTGTCCCAAAAACTATAGGCTGAGATTAAGGCTTTCACGATTTCACTCTCACTTGATTGAAGAGCCTTATAATGCGCACCATCAAAGATTAATGAACCACAACGATCAAGCGGGATTAGGTAGATATGCTTCCATGGTGCTTTTAAAAGATGTCTGAAATTCTCAATATCTTGGGCAATATTCCATTCTGGGATTGGCGCGCTGTTTTCTTCGTATCCTTGATCAAGGCTTCCTGCCATTTGATAAAGATCACGATTGCGAAATAAATCTGGGTATCGCTTACATATAGGCCCCAAAGAACTTGCTGGCGATAATCCTAAAACTGGCATGTTAGGATTGTTTCGAAGTGTTTTTAAAAGATGGTCTTGACCATTTTTGATAATTTTTCTCTCATAATCTTTTTCATCAAAATCCTCTATCCAGCCATCCAACCTAGTCGCTTTATCATTTGTTTTGGTCCCAATAGAAATAGGAATATCGTGTTTATTTGCGATTTTTAAGAGTTTTGCAACAAGCTTGGCTTTCTGATCAGTATTCCTGTGGGATACATGGATCAAAGTGATGGGCACATTGATTAAAAGTAAGTAAGACAGCGCCCAAAGATCGTCAATGTCGCTTCCAAGGTCGGTATCAATAATCATGAAAAAAGATTAGTAAGCTAAAGATTTAGATTTTGCAGTTTTGGAAATAGTTGTCTTTGTAGGCTTTTCTTCAACAAATTCCCATGCATCAGGGTTCTCAAAAAGAACATGTAAGATTTTATTGTTCATCTCATGTCCAGCTTTAACACCTTGATATTCG
>PBIV01000032.1 GCA_002720935.1 Rickettsiales bacterium
ACGAATAAAAACTTGACATTATTATGTAAAATGATATAATTGTGCTAATTTTTTAAAACAAAGGTGTTGAGATATGAAATTTTTGATTGATCATAATTCCAAAGAATTTAAGGAAATTGTAGCGAATAAAGATGATGTTCGTGGCGCGCAAGAAGTAAGAGATTTATGGGAAAATTTAAACGCAGAGACAAATATGTTGGCTTCTTTGTCGCCAGAATTGCTAAGAGATTATGCGTCATTATTAGAGCGCAGTCAGAAAAGCGATGACCCAGCCAAAATCGAAGATATTATAAGCGTTCGAAATCAGGCAGATCACTGGGAAGCGAAAATGAAACCGGTTGATCCAATTGAAGAAAATATGAAGATCTTGCCACACTCATTAACTAATCATTTTAAAATTCTACCCGATCCTAATTTACTCAATCTTTTTAAGCTTCCAGCATATGAAAAACGAGAGCCATTATTATTTGATGAAATAGAGCCTACTAATAGCAAGATGGTCACAGCTTTGTTAAAAGATATTGGAACTTTCCAAGATAGATTAAAAGAGGCGCAAACAAAATTAGCAGAAGCCGTTTCCGATGAGACACAAGTTCTTACCGTTGAAGATGTTAAAAAATTGTGGCTCGATATTAAAATTGAAAATATATCTGCTGAGTTTGATCCAAAGCTAGTCCGTGGTTATGTAACCTTATTAGAGCGCAGTCAGAACTGTGAGAATGTCGATGACCATGCAAGTGATCTTATGATTGATCAAGCGAAAAAGACTTTGGAGACAGCAGAATTTATTGCGTCAAAAATTGAGCAAGCGCCGAATGCATCTGATATGTGTAAACCATCTAATATGGGCATTGGCGTTATCTTACCCCCAATAGGGTCATTTACAATTACACCGCCAAAAGAAGACGGAGAGCCAAGGAATAAGATCAAAATTATTGATCGTCGAAAGAAAATTAAGTAAAAAAATTTAAAAAAAGAGCGCTTAGATTTATTTATCAGCGCTTTTTTTTGTTTAAGGGTAAGAAATTTCGATACCATTGTAGGATTGCACTTGTAAAATTATTCATTCTGCTTCATATATTTAAAAGCGATGGAAGTAAAAAACTCGACACAGAATGCACCCACATTGGTGCATGATAATCCGAAAGCCCAAGAAGGCCTTGTTATTCACAAGGTCGGTAAATCCTATGGTAAGCGCCCAATTTTAAGAGATATCAGTCTGAATGTTAAAAGAGGCGAGGCTGTTGGCTTGTTGGGGCCTAATGGTGCTGGTAAAACGACGTGTTTTTATATCGTCTCAGGCCTTATTAAGGCAGATAAAGGGACAATCTTCCTTGATGGACAAGATATTACAAAATTAACCATGTATCAGCGCGCGCGCGCAGGTATTGGCTATTTACCGCAAGAATCTTCGATCTTTAGAGGGCTTAATGTTGAGGATAATATCCGTGCCGTTATTGAAGCAACGGTTGATAAACCATCTGAACGTGAGAGCTTTTTAGAAGATTTACTGGCTGAATTTTCAATTTCACATTTACGCCAAACACCATCTGTTGCCCTTTCTGGTGGGGAGCGCCGTCGTCTGGAAATTGCAAGAGCGCTTGCCTCACATCCAAAATTTATTCTGCTTGATGAACCATTGGCTGGGATTGATCCGATTGCCGTCTCTGACATTCGTGATTTGATCTCTCACTTAAAAACAATGGGCATTGGTGTGCTTATTACGGATCATAATGTACGTGATACCCTTGGAATCGTGGATCGTGCATATATATTACATGGTGGAAGTGTCTTGATGGAAGGCCAACCTAGTGATATTATTCAGAATAAAGACGTTCGTCGTGTCTATTTAGGTGATTCCTTCTCTTAAATGAGACTTTCATAAACATATATCAATTCAATTGATTAGAAATTTAAATATAAGATGGCTATTGGTCCAAAGTTAGATTTAAGGCAAACCCAAGGGCTCGTAATGACCCCTCAATTGCAACAAGCGATTAAGCTTTTGCAATTAAGCAACCTTGAACTGGCTGAATATTTAAAAGAAGAATTAGAAAAAAATCCCCTTTTAGAAATTGAAGACAGCAGCAACCAAGAAGCAGAGGGCGCTGAAAAAGAGTTTGTCGAATCTCAAAACCAGCTTGATAAAATTCAAGAGATGGATCAAAAAAAGCGCAAAGAAGAAGAAAAAGGCGTTAAAGAAGCTCCGCTTGATGCAGATTATGATAATATTTGGACAGGCAACGAATTTTCCGATGTCGGAAAGGGTGGTTCTTCTGATTTTTCTGGAAGTGATGATTTTTCTTATGAGAAAACTTTGTCTGATGAAAAGTCCCTTCGCGATCATTTGCAAGAACAGCTTCTATTAACCTTTGGTCATGAAGATGAGGATTCAATTGCGATTGGTATGGCATTAATCGATCGCTTATCGCCAGCGGGCTATCTTCGTGAAGCCATTGATGAGATTGCCTTCTCGCTGGGGGTTAAGGAAGAAAAGGTTGATGTTGTCTTGGCTAAAATGAAGGGTTTTGATCCAACGGGGATTTTTGCCCGTGATTTAAATGAATGTCTGGCGCTACAGCTTCAAGAAAAAAACCGCTTTGATCCAGCGATGGAAAAATTGGTTGAGAATTTGGATATGCTTGGCAATCATGAGCATGAAAAACTTATGAAAATATGTGGTGTTGATTTAGAAGATTTACGCGATATGCTAAAAGAATTAAAGGCCTTAAATCCAAAGCCAGCTTCTTTGTTTGATGATTTAATCGTCCAAACAGCGATCGCAGATGTGATTATCAGACCACAGAAGACAGATATGGGTATGGGCTGGATTATTGAGCTTAATCCTGCAACCTTGCCAAAAGCGTTGGTTAATAAGCGTTACTATGACGAAATTTGCGAATATGCGCATAATGAAAAAGAAAAATCATATGTTGATGAGCAATTTGCCAATGCCAGCTGGCTTGTCAGAGCGATGGATCAGCGCGCCCAAACAATTATGAAGGTGGCTTCCGAAATTATTCGTCAACAAGATGCGTTTTTTGCTTATGGCCTAGAATATTTAAAGCCGATGGTTTTAAAAGATATTGCTGAGAAAATCGAGATGCATGAAAGCACGGTCTCTCGTGTTACAACGGGCAAATATATTGGAACGCCCCGTGGCTTATTTGAATTGAAATTCTTCTTTACCAGCGGTGTTTCTAGCCAAGATGGGGGTATGGCTCATTCATCAGAAGCGATTAAAGCCCGCATTAAAAAATTAATTGATGAGGAAGATCCTAAAAAACCATTATCGGATGAATCAATTGCCCAAACCCTTCAAGATGAGGATAAAATTGATATCGCCAGACGGACGGTAGCAAAATACCGTGAAGCCTTGGGACTCTCATCTTCATCAAAAAGAAAACGGGAAAAAGCATCAATATTATAGAACTGTTAAGCTTTTTAAGCGTATTATATAAGATATATTATTAAAGATAGACTTTACTAAAACCTACCTAGATTTGGAGACAAAATCATGAAATTAGAAGTAAACGGTAACGATATTGATCTTGGCGATAACTTACGAGGTCACGTTGAAGATACTCTTCATGAAATTAAAGAGAAATATTTTGACCATGTAAGTCATGCGACTGTGTTTTTCTCAAAAGAAAGACATTTGTTTAAAGTAGACATTCACATGAATGTTGGTCGCGGGATCTTGCTAAAAGTATCATCAGAGGGCGATGAGATTTATCCTGCTTTTGATGGTGCAGTGGATCGCATTGGTAAGCGTTTAAGAAAATATAAAGGCAAGCTTCGTGATCATCACTCAAGAGAAGATGTTGCAACAGTTGCGCAAATGATGGCGACTGAGAAAACATTTGAAGCCAGTGAGGAAGAAGAAGCAGCTAATCAAGAGCCAGTTGTTGTGGCTGAGATTGAAACAGTGATCGAAGACCTCACAGTGAGCGAGGCAATGATGCGCCTTGAGCTTGGGGATTTACCAGCGATCATGTTCCGTGAGCGCGTCAGCCGCCGCATGAATATGCTTTACCGTCGTAATGATGGCAATATTGGTTGGGTTGATCCAGAAGACCAATAGTTTCGGATCAATAATCTTAGGTATCTTATAAGAATTAAAAAAAAGCCCTCAATTTGACTTGGGGGCTTTTTATATTGAGTAAAATAAATTGACTTATGCTGCTAACTTATCCTTTTTTCGACCAATAGGTGCTGCGTGAATCTGTGCTCTTTCCTTTGCGGTTTCTGTTAATGAGATAGCATTTAGATCATCAAATGTCTTGTTAATAAAGTTCACAGCTTGCCATCTGCGACCACTGCTTTTACGTCCTAGCATTACGCGCCCAGTGTTACCTATAACATCAACACCAATAGCAGACAATTTTGTGGTATAATAAGCGGAGGTTGCTCCATAGCGGATTGAAGATGTTATAGCCCCAGCACAAAAACCAAAAAAATGTCTAAATGGTGAAGACATATCATCGTCTATTTGTTGCAACTTTGCTTGAGTTTCATGCATGCCTTTTGTTGTGCCAGCCATAATATCAATATCAGGATCAAAGGCCGATAATAAAAGGGGTAACGCACTTACAAGACCGAATGTTAAAGCTAATTCGTTTTGAGGGGTTAATTCTACATTTTGATCTGCAGGTAGCTCGTTTATAGCATCACAAAGTGGTAATAGGGATAACTTAAAGCCTTGAAGAGTTCTTGCAATCCCGTAAGAGAAACCGCTTCGAAGAACTGGCACAGCGTGTTCTTTCTGTGTGAGAAGATCACTCTTAACAGAAAATTTAACTTGGTCTTTTTGTTCATGAGTATCGGGCATTTTATTTTCCTTCAAGTAATTAAAATTTTTAATTAACATAATACTATATATGCATATTTAATATGTCAAGTAAATAATCTGTAAAAAAAAGCCCTCAATTTGACTTGGGGGCTTTTTCTTAATATGAGCTAAAATCTTAGTTTTAAATCTTAGTTTTAAATTTCTGGGGCGTATTTTGCGGCTCTTACTTTTTGTTCTGGCGTAATAGAAATCGCATCATGTTTGCCAAATTGATGATAAGTATAATTAACCGCCTGCCAACGACGACCAGTGTCTTTTGTTTTGAACAATGATTTGATGCCATATCCAACTGCATCTGTAACAATAGCTGTAGGCAAGCAAGCGCCATAAAAAGCAGTTGATGTAAATGTTCTAATTAAAGAAACCGCAACACCTTTACCAAAAGCTAGGGCGTAATTACCAGCTGTTTCGCCTTTTTGTGTTTGTCTATAAGCTTCTTCAAAGGCGGCTTTTTTTAGATTAATGTTATCGTCAATCAAAGATCCGATAAGTCCAATATCAACCTTACCAAAGAAAAAACGACCGATTAAATAGCCATAGCCGTTGGCGTTTAAATCATCAAAAGTAATTTCTTTTTGTGGGGTTTCATTTTTAACCAATTCAGTCATAACCGTTTTCTCCTATGTAAATAATAATATTTAGATTAGGTTGAAATAGTAAATATGTCAATCCGCATTTATTTAACATAACTATTGACACTTGGAACATTTTTCTATAATATCGTGCAATCAATTTACCTAAGAAAAAGGATTTTATAAATGCAATTGGTAAAAGAGCAAGATGTTAAAAGTGCTTATATATTTACAAAACGTGCAACTGCGGGCGCTCTTTATACAGCGTTAGGGTTTGCTGGTTTGGTACTAGCTCCTGCGACTGGAGGATTAAGTTTACTCCCCGCAGCCTTGATAATTCCAAGTGCATGTGGTCGATATGGCGATATGATTGGCGCTGTTGCTGGTGATATTGATGAAGAGCCGGCAAAGAACCCAAATCTACGCGGTACTGTTTTAGAAGCAAACTTAAAATATGAAACGCTAAGCCAAGAAAAAAATCCAGAATTAAGCGCGATTAGTAGCGGTGCATGGACAGCATTTAAACAAGTTCCTTTAAAAATTGTGTCTCATACAGCCCTTACATTTGCGACCATTTATGATTTAGTAAATGCAGCCAAGCAGGGACAAGGCAAAATTACATTCTCAAAAACAGATGAAATTAAGGGGCATTTAACTGATGCTTGGTTAATTTCGCCAACAATGGAAACACGCCAAAGGCTAAGCAAATCTAAGGCCATGCGACTATCTCAATAAACTTAAAAAAAATATGACAAGAAAAAAAGCCTTGCGCCCAAAAATATAATTGGGTATTCCTTTTTAGCTTACATGAAATAAAAGGGTTTTTGGGACAAAGCTTGAATATGGAGTTTGTCTAAAGTATAATTAACTGATTCCGTTAAATATTTTTCGGTATTCATAAAAACAAAGGGAGGATATTCCTATATGATTTTTCATGCAATTCAACCTGAAACATCGGTTCAAACTAAAAAGCACCTTTTTGAAATAATTGCAAAAGAAGCGGCTTATTTCACAAAGGGAGATTTCCACCAGATTAAAGAACGCCTTTTTGAGCGCGACAAGCTTTTGGGCTGTAATATTGGGGATGGTGTGGCTGTTCCACAAGCTGAATTACAAGGTTTAAATGATGTTCATGTTTTCGTCTTTAAATTAAATGAGCCTCTAGCGATCGATAGCTTTGGCGCTATGCCAGTTGACGTGGTAAGCGTTTTCTTAGCACCAGAAGAGCGCGGTTCTGAAAATCTAACAAAACTATCTAAATTGATGCGCATGATGCGTGACAAGGAGATGGTTAAGCTTATCCGCGGTGCGACAAGCATTGATGCGATTGAAGCTATTTTGTTAGAAGATTTTATGCCTCTACAAAAAGCAGCTTAAAAACCTATTTTACATATCGTTAATAAAGTTCGTGACTCTAACTATACTTTAGAGTCATACTAATAATGTAATAGCCAAAGCCAAGAAATTCCCCCGTTCAAAAAGAAAGCCTTTAAGGCTTCTTAGCTGTCAGTTGTCTTTAATAACAGGCACGAAAGCCTGAATTAAAGATTTATAATAATAATAATAAATTAAAGACAGGCAGGAAAATGTATATGAATAGAGGTTTTTTAAACGATAAAGATGCAAAAATAGACGTAGGACTTCTTAGAAACTCTTTAGATATTCAGATCAAAAGATCGAAAAAAGAGATCACAGAAGAAAAGATTGAAGAGATCCTTTCAATTATCGTTAGACAGCGCTCAAACGCAAATAATAGCGAGAAAATTGGGTCAATCCGTATCTTTGACATTCCTAAGAGTGCTGATACTGAAAAACTAAGGCATGATAGCTCAATCAAAAAAGTATTTACGCTTTATGATTTACGCCAAGCCCTCTCTACATTAAAACATCCAATCATTTTAATCCCTGAAACATCAGCAATCGATCGTATTGCAGTGTCAGAGATTTGTGAGCATTATAGAGACCCTAAAACTATATTTTTTGAATATTTGAAAAGTTAAAAAAGTCTCTAAAGCAAAGGTTTATAAGGATGAGTTCAATTAAGATGGATTCATCTTTGAAATCTTCTCTACATCTTATATAGTCATTTTCATGATAAAGAAGACATTACAAGAATTTAGAAAAGAAATTGATGCCCTTGATAAGGGGCTCGTTGATCTTATTGCCCAGCGCTTTGAAATTATAGATCAGGTTGCACATTATAAAGATGAACATAATATCCCGGCAGTGATCCCAGAACGCGTCGATCAGGTTCGCGATAATGCTGCTAACTACGCACAGTCTTTGGGGCTTAATGGAGAAATGATCGCTAAAATCTGGCAGATGATGATCGATGAGGCTTGCCGCGTTGAGCAGGATCATTTTGATAAGAAATAAAAAGCGCCCTTTTTTAAAAAAAAACAAAAACAATTTTTTACTCAACTAAGTGGCTTAAAACAGCCATTGCAAGCGTGTTTGAGTGTATAAGGAGAACAAAAAGTTAACATATGGTTAATTTTTCCTTTAAGTTATCCACAAAATCATGTAACCTGTGGATAAGCAGAGAATTTTTCTATGTTCTCTTATTCTTATTTATTCACTAACGCGCATTTGGTTGAAACACATGTATCACCCACAAAGCCATGTAGAGACGCATTCCAAGGGAATATTTGGTCTCAATTTAGATAAAAGAAGCCATATTTATGGCTTGATCACGCTATTGTGGATAATTGGCATGGCGTTGTTCTTAGCGTCTTGTACGGTAAAGCCAGAACCCGTTAGCTTGGATCAGCAGTTAGCAACCATAGAAAGAGATTTGGAAGCAGTTTTAAAATCGCAAAAGCCTGTTAAAAAACCACTTACACTTTATCAAGCGATGGCGCGCGCTGTTCAAAATAACTTTGAGCAAAGATTACAAGCCTATGAAATGAATATCGATAGAGCCAATATTGATATTGAAAGTCTTAAAATGTTGCCAGAGTTAAATATTGGCTACACCACGATGAAGAGAACCAATGATCCATTGGTGAATTTTAGAGCCGCAGATAACAATGCCCAAGTTTTAGAAACAGTTGCCTATGATGATCAAAGCAAGCAAATGGCGAATTTAGAGTTAAGCTGGAACATTCTTGATTTCGGCCTTAGTTATGCAAGAGCAAGACAACATGCAGATCGCTATCTTTTAAGTACAGAGCGCAGACGCAAAATCTTACAAGGATTAATTCAAGAGACGCGTGTTGCTTATTATAGAGCTGCGGCTGCTGATAAGATATTGGATCAAACACAATCTTTAATTAGACAAGCAAAGAACAATCTTGATAAGGCTCGCCATATTGAAGAAAGCGGTTTAAAGCCCCCACATGATATTCTGGATTATCAAGCATCTTTATTAGAATCGATTAAAGATCTAATGGAAAGGCGCAATGGCTTAATTGAAGCAAAGTTACAGCTCGCCCATCTTATTAATATGCCAGTTGATGAAACATATGAAATCCAATTTGATAAGGTTGAATTAGAAAAGAATATCCCGAATTTCGACGTTGATTTAAGCGATGTAAAACTCTACGCCTTTTTAAACAGACCAGAATTAAAAGAAGAGCTTTATAATCAGCGCATTGCGAAAAGTTATATCGATCAGGAAGTTTTTAATACATTACCAGGTATTGGCGTTTCGGTTGAGGGTAATTATGACTCAAATTCTATTTTAGAGCACACAAACTGGCTAACCTTGGCGGCTGGATTTGCAGGCAATTTGATGAAAATATTCACTCTTGAAGACCGCATGGAGAAGGCAGAATTACAAGAAAAGCTTGTTGAATTGCGAAGAGAAGCCCTTGTTGCGGCCGTTTTATCTCAAATTAAAATGAGCCACCAAAGATATTTGGCCTCAAAACAAGATTACGCTTTTTTCCAAGAGTTAGGGCGCGTTAGTCAAAGACTGCTAAAACAAGAAGAAGCAAGGTTAAAAGCAGATACAATATCACCAGCCGATCTTTTAAAAACAAAGGTTAGATCATTATCAAATGAGGCCGCACAATATTTTGCCTATATTGATTTACACACACAATATGCCCGCATGGTTAGCACCATGGGAATTGATGTGATCCCAAGTGATTATGCGTTGATGGAAACAGATCAATTAGCCCAAGAAATTGAAATGAGCTTTAATGCGATTGATCCAAATTATATTAAGCCATTAATGGATGAAATCAGAGAGCATGCAAAAGCAATAAAAGATGGTAACACCACACAAAAACCAAAACTCATCAACCAACCACAAGGTTCACCAAATAGCAATAACAACGATGTTGAGCCTGCAAATCCAACCTTAATTGCGCCCGTGGCGTCTATCGGAATTATGGAGGCAGAATAAATGAATAAATTTACAAACTCTTACGTGAACACAACAGATAAACATGTTTTAAAACAAGCACTTTTTGCTTTTGTGTTGTTCTTACTTGTATCGATCTGGGCTATTCAAGCTTCAGCGGCGGTGCCTGAAGGTGTGGAAGTTGAATCAGCAATGCTCTCATCTTCAATGTTTGCCCCCGTTGATAAAATCATGGTTAGGCAAGGTCAAGAGGTCAAAAAAGGCGATATCTTAGTCTCTTTAGAATGTGGATCAATGAATGCAAAAATGAAGCGCGCAAACTCAATTTTAAAATCAAAGAAGTTTAGTTATTTGAACAAGATTAAATTGCGCGAATTTGATGCGGCCTCTGGGTTAGAAGTTGATTTAGCCAGAGCAGAAGTCGAGGAAGCTCAAGCCAATATCGATATTTTGAAATCTGATAGACGATCTTGCGAAATCAGATCCCCATTTGATGGTATGGTGCGTGCCGTGATGATTAATCCTTATGAAACAGCAAGAGAAGGTCAAGCCTTGGTTGAGGTTTCACGATTAAACAGTGAGCCTATTGGTACGAAAAGTCGCTCTGGTGCTTTAAACGATATTCAAAATCGCCCCGCTCTAATTAAAAGGGATGAGACACCAGAAATTCCTGAATTAAAAGCCATTGGCGAAACTAAAATGGGCGATGAAGAAGAGATTTTAGCACCTACAATGGATGATAAGGCCTCTCCACTTGGTACATCAACTGTGCAATAAATAGATAAAATGATTGATGATAGTTTTATTAAGCACGCTTGCGAGCAAGTATTGCGTTTTTCGCAAGCTCAAAGCTGGGATGATTTAAGCGAAAAGATTAAAGCCCAATTGAGCTTTAATTTAGGGGTTGCGACATTAGGTCTAAATATCAGTAAAGAAGAGAGCTTCGTGCCTTTGGCTAAACTTTGCCAAAATAAAATATCTATTTTAGAATTTAGAGAGCATTTTGAGAAAATTATAGTGGCTAAAGGTGTTTACGTTGATCAAGAATTGATTGATCGCCCGTTCTAATCACATTTCTTATTTCTTTTTATCCAAAATTTGACAAATTCTTCCCAAAGCTTTAAAAAAAGCTACATTATAAAACTATCAAATATAAAAACGTCGAAGGATTTTTTTAATGCAACTTAAAACATTTGCAACTGCTTTACTTTTATCATCAACTATTTTAACAAGCTCGGCATTGGCTGATGACCAAATCTTTTTCAAAAATGGCGATAAAATTTCGGGTAAAATTGTTTCAGTAAGCGAAGATGTTGTGACAATTGAGACGCTAACACTCGGCGATTTATCAATTGATTTAGATAAGATTGAGTCTGTAAACACGGATCAAAATTTGGGTGTTTTTGGGAGCAATAAAACATATTTAGAAGAAAAAACGGATTTCACAACGCTTGAGCCAGCCGCTGGTGATGAAGGCGATAGAAATTACGTTGGCGAATTTATTAATGGTACATTAGGGATTGAGTCAGAAGGGTATTTACGCCTTGGCGCAACCTTACAAGAGGGGAATACAGAAACAAAAGGCGTTAACTTTGAAGGTCATCTAGATACGGACCTTGATGATATTAACCGTGTGCGTATCGACGGGGAATATCACTATGAGGAAGATGATGGCGATGTAACCGAAGATAATCGCTCAATTGATCTTATGCATGATTATTTCGTTTCCCCAAAATGGTTTGTAAACTCAAATCTTGGCTTTAAAACAGATAAAGAAGCTGAATTAGAATTACAAACAACGGTTGGTGTTGGTCTCGGGTATCAAATGTATGATTTTGATGATTTAAGTTTATCTTTCACACTTGGCCCATCATATTTAAGTGAAGAATTTGAAAACGGAAATACAGAAGAGTCTGTCGCTGGGCGCTGGGCGCTTGATTATGATCAAAAATTCTATGANGGTTTTTTNAAAGCGTTNCANAATCATGAAATTTTANAAAGTATGGATGANANAGAAAACTTTCAGTTAGAAAGTAAAACNGGNCTATCTGTNCCGATCACTGATCANTTNAGCGGTATTTTACAAGTTGATTATGACTTTGATAATGCNCCAGCCGCAGGATCAGAGCGNGAAGANACAACATATTCATTAAAACTTGGATATGAGTGGTAANNCCTCNTTAATCATTATCCATTATGATATGCTTTGATTTATAGGTATAATTTTAAAAATTTGAACAATTTACCCTTAATAAAAGTATGAAATATAATGGTTAAAAAAGCACCGGCAAAATTTTTATCAAAAATCTGGAATGACTGGCCTCAAATTTTATTGAGACAGCCATCAAAAGATGACCCTTGGTATCGCCATGTAAGATTATACGGTTTGCGTTTAGTCTATGCGATTGTGCGTGATTTGATGCAAGGCGATTTATCCCTTCGTGCGATGAGCATGGTTTATACAACCTTGATTACCATTGTGCCGTTATTAGCATTGTCATTTTCGGTTCTAAAGGGCTTTGGTGTCCATAATCAAATGGAACCACTTCTTCTGAACATATTTGCACCGCTTGGCGAGCAGGGCGAGTTTGTTAGCCAAAAAATTATTGATTTCGTTGATAATATTAAAGTCGGCGTGCTTGGCTTTGCGGGGCTTGCTTTATTGATTTATTCAGTGATTGCGCTGATGCAAAAAATTGAAAAATCCTTTAATACAATTTGGCATGTCACACGCCCTCGATCATTTGCCCAAAGGTTTAGTGATTATTTAAGTGTTTTATTAATCGCGCCATTTTTCTTGATCTTATCAGCGGGGATTAGCACAACCGTTCGCAATTTTGATGTCGCCTTTTATTTGGGCATTAATACTTTTGGTGTTTTCAATCTTATCTTTGAATATTTAGAGATTTTTATACCCTTTATAATTATGGGTTTTGCTTTTACTTTTATGTATAGCTTTATCCCGAATACAAAAGTCAAACTTCTGCCCGCACTTGCAGGCGGCTTCTTCGCAGCGCTGATGTGGAAATTAATGGGCTTGATTTTTACGCAAGTGATCGCCGGATCGGCCAACTATGTTGCAATTTACGCGGCCTTTGCAACCTTAATCATTTTCATGATTTGGGTTTATTTGGCATGGTTTGTTGTTCTTCTTGGTGCATCAATCGCGTTTTATGTGCAAAACCCTCGCTATATGATTATGGGTGGAAAGTTTGAACGCCTTTCTATTGCATTAAGGGAGAAGATAGCGCTTCAAATTCTGGCTTTGATTGGGAAAGACTTTACCGAGAAAAAAGAAAACTGGGAACTTGTAACGATTAGTAAAAAATTGAATACGCCTATTCATATCGTTGATGATGCAATTTGCCTTATAGAAGAAGCAGGCTTAATTGCGAAGACATCTGAGTTTGAATTAAACTTTGTTCCAGGCAAACCGTTTGAGACAATGACAATCTTTGATGCGCTTTATCATCTTCGCCAAGCAGGGCGCAATAAGACCATTTTAGGCAAGGCCGTAAAATTTGATAAAAAACTAGATGCGATTTATGAAACAGATGCTTTAAGTTCAAATAATGAGCTTGAAAAGCCTTTATCAACGCTCTGGTCTTAAAATATTATTGTGTGTGAAATTTATAAAGTTGTTGTGGCGACTTTTTTACAAAGCTCATAAACAATATTGCGATCCAGCTTTTTAAACTCTTTCATTTTCTTAAGCTGATGCTTGTCTTGCAAGACAATACATTTTTGCGCAATAAGCAAAGATTTAACTTCAATGGAAATTTTGATAAGTTTGTCTGCGGGCACCTGAAAAAACTCTGATAAGCGCTCTAATTCAGCAACGCTCAAGTCAGATGTCCCTTTTTCAAGGCGTGACACACTCATAACGCTCGTATCTAAGATCTTAGCGATATCACTTTGTGTCATTTGTGGTGTTTTGCTATCCCTTAATACTTTGACAAGCTGCCCAAGTATCAGAGAAAAAGTAGTACCAACATATTGCATAGCGTCAACAAATCCTATTTAATTTATTTCCGCCCCCCCATACACAATATTAGGGTATTCATATGATTTGTAAAGAAATTATCAAAATTAGATGTTATTGCCATTTTCACAAAATCTAATAGTGCTTTTATTCAGCAATTCTAAGGTTGCTAAGCTCTCCGCCAATTTGCTGAAAAATTCCTTTAAGCTCAGAGTTCGATGGAGAATTAAAATAGTGTGATGAAGATGTCGCACAATTTTTGAATAAATTCTTTGTGGTCGTGCTATTTAATCTGAAAGTGATGGTATAAATAATGATGCCTTCATCTTTCATTTTTTGACAAACATTGGCCATTCTAGAATTAATTTCGGTCTTGGCTTCGCCAGCTGTGTTGATGCCCGAGCCGAGTCTTTCCCAACCAACACGCCCATAAGCACCATAGTCAGACCCATAAGGGCCACCACCATTATGATCATACAGTGTGTTTTCCCCATCTGTTAGAATAATGGCAACTTTATCCATCAACGGTTCTTCATAATCAAGAGGGAGGGAGACATCAACACCATACCAAAGCCCCCGCCATTTTGGTGAAATCGTGCGCCAGCCCCAAGCAAGCCCAAGGTTCGTAATCGTACCGCCACGGTGCCAAGGTTGCATCTCGTTAATCGCAGCCTCAATTTCTGATTTTTTATCAGTAAGTGGCGTGATGGCAGGTCCACAGCCAAGGTTTGGGCCTGTTCCGTTATTTTGTCGCCAGTTTTCTTCTCTCACTGGGGGCCAGTTATTATCAACATCTTTTGGATAAAAATAGGGATTAAATAGAGCCGTTAAATGATTATCATCCGTTTGGTCATAGGGCTCTTCGCGTGCTTCAACACAACCCTTCCATTCAGTTTTCTTATAATCTTTTGGATCATAATTTTTGAGCCAGCCATAATAAGCCTTGCCAACATTAACAGACGCCACATAGGGAACAACACTAACCCAGACATCATCAACGGTTTCATTATCGCCATAAATGACTTTGACCAATTCTTTGGCTGCGGTTTTCATAGTGTCGATCTTACTACTTGATCGCATAGACCCTGTATTATCCATGATAAGCGCTAATTCCATACCACGTGTGGTACGTTTAATCTTTGTCGAGGCCGAAACATTGATATAGTCTTCGCCTAAAATTTTCATGAATGATGTTTCTACTTTGGCTTTTACAGCAACGGTAATCTCGCCAGTATCTGCATTTAGCGTTGCATAAGGGCCATCAATATTTGCATTCATATAACCACTTTGAAAATTTAAATCAAAATAGCGTGACACATCGGCTTGTGCTTGTTCGGTTGTAAGAGCACGTCCAGCAGCAAGTGCTGCCGCGTCCAAACTCTCAGATAAATGTGAGCGCACCATGTAGCCTCTTGCGCTATCAATGGCAACCCCTGCAAAACCCGTGATCGGGATAATCGATAGAGCCGCGTAGGTTAAAACGCTTCCGCTTTTGTTTTGAATGAATTGACGAATGGTCTGTATTGTTTGCTTAAAACAAATCTTTTTATGTGTCATTTTTTAAAAAACCCTCATATTCGCGACCAATATCCCACTTATTGTCGAGCCATTGATTACTCAATAGCTTTATCCATTGTTTAAATTTTTTCATAGAATAGTTGTTGGAAAGTTGTGCGATGCTAAGCCTTGTATCAAGTAACCCTTATTGAAACAGCTTGTTTTTTTGTGTGTGCGAAGCCCAAATTTCCGTCTATATCCTATTTTCCCATATAAAGGGTTAAAAAGCTTTTAAATATACAAACCATTGAAAATCAATAATAAATTTATATAAAATTTAATTTATATTGTGTGTTTAAAATAAAAAAAATACACCTTTATATATAGGGGCTTTTTAAACTATATCATTTTTCATAATTAATAATCTTTTAACTTCTTCGCTGATATTCTAGAAGGGTAAACACACACAAATAAAAAAAATAACGATCTAAAGCGAGGAGGATCACATATGTTTTACAAAATTTGTTCTATTATCGAATCTTTTAACAAAAGCGAAGAAGGTGCAACAGCCATTGAGTATGGTTTGATTGCAGCCTTAGTATCAGTTGCAGCAATTGCAGGCTTTCAGGCAATGGGCGGATCCCTTGATGGTATCTTCCAAGGTGTCTCAGGCGAACTAGATACAGCTGCTACGAATGCTGGCTTTGGTGGTGAAGGCGCCCCAGCTGAGTAATTCTAGCACTCATTTGGCTTAATATTTTTATTGGTTGATTAACAAAAGAAGGGGGTTGTAGCAGGCAGTGTGCCATGCAAAAAGACAACCCCCGACTTTTAAAAAAACTGATAAAGGTGGGATGGAATTTTAATAAAAGCAAATGGGACTTGTTTTAAAAATGGATTTTGTATATTCACCATCAGATTTATTATCATTGGTAATAATTGCGATCACGATGATTGTTGTTATTAATGCAATGCTCTCTGATTTTAGAGATTATATTATCCCTAACAGTTCTAGTATATTGATATTATTTGCTTTTTTAGCCTTCGCAGGCGTCCAATATAATGTGGGGCATGTCTCTTTACATGAAATTGGATCATCACTAATAACAGGTGTTGTTGTTTTTCTAATCGGATTTACGATTTATCTGTTTGGCCAATTTGGCGCAGGTGATGTAAAACTCTTAAGTTGCTTAAGTTTATGGGCAGGCATGACAATGATTGTCGACTTGCTTTTAATCATGGCTTTAAGTGGCGGTTTCTTGGCAATAGCTTATATGGTTAAGCAAAGAAGAAATGCTGTTGAAACATCTCAAACTCTATCCAACCTTCCTAGTCAAGTGAATGAAAGATTGCCTTATGGCATAGCAATTGGTCTTGGTGGCCTTTATGTCTTGGCAATGCATGTGAACACATTGTTCTAATGTTAAAAAGATTTGCTTAAAAGACCGCTCAAACTGGTCTCTTAAATCTAAAAAATTTTAAAAAATTTAAAATGCTTTTTAAGTCTATGAATTAAAACGACTTTTAAAAAAGCAATCGAGGGTTGATGACATGTTAAAACGAGTATTATTTCTATTTATGGCAGTTTTGGCCGCAGGGGGAACCTTTGTCATGGTTAAAATGAACAAAGCCAAACCAACTGCACAAACGCCTGTTCAAGTTGTTGAACAAAAACAAGAAGGACCAAAGGTTTTAGTCGCAGCAAAAACGCTGCCTGCTGGTACCTTTGTTACAAATGAAAATCTAAAATGGCAAGTTTGGCCAGAGGGCCCATTATCAGATGCTTATCTTTTAAATAAAGATGGCGTTAAAAAAGATGATTTTTCGGGCGCTGTGGTTAGACGTGCCATTGTAAGAGGCGAGCCGTTAACAAAAGATCGCATTGTAAAACCTGGCGATCGTGGTTTTGCAGCCGCTATTTTAAGAGAAGGCATGCGTGCCGTATCAGTTAATGTCAACGCAATGACAGGGATTGCGGGTCTTGTATTCCCAGGCGATCATGTTGATGTGATTTTAACACACTCAATTCGTCGCCCCGATGATGAAGAGCGCCCAATGCGTCAAGTCAGTGAGACAATCTTGCAAAATGTCCGTGTCTTAGCAATGGATCAACGCACAGATGATCAATCATCAAAACCATCTGTTCCGAAAACAGCGACTTTAGAAGTTTCTCCAAAACAAGCTGAAATCCTTATGGTTTCAACGGATATTGGACGCCTTTCTCTAAGTTTAAGAGCGCTTCCCGATACACCAAATGAGAATATGGACATGACGTCATTGGAGAATACGGATGCCGTTGTTGAACCAAGCAAAGAGGGTAATTCAGATGCTGTAACAGCGGGCTTTAAAAAGGAATTATCAAATTCAGAAAAAACAAAAATTGCAAAAGCGACACCCAAATATCCAGAACCTTTAAAAGAAAGCCATACCTTTACCATGGATGGGGAGGCAAGCCGACTTTTATCAGGAAATATGGTCTCAAAAAAGGTCAGTATTTACCGCGGCTCTGAGAAAGAAGATGTCGTTGTGGGAGGAAATCAGTAATGAGAAGCTTTTTTAAAAAAATTCTACCAAAAGATATTAAATTCATCATGATGATTTTAATTATCGGAATGTTCATGGTGCCAATGGTTATGTTTAAACCAGCTAACTTAACGGCGACACCAACAATGTATCAAGATATACCAGACTATGATGAAAAGCCGGTTTCTTTATCTGTTGATCAAGGAACTTTGGTTAAAATCTCTGTGCCCGCTTCTGCAGTTTTTGTTGCAGACCCAACTGTGGCTGATGTGCAGGTTAAGACACCAAAACTTCTTTATATTTATGGCCGCTCTCCGGGCACAACAAACCTCTATGCGGTTGATGAAAATGAAAATGTTTTGATGAATAGAACGGTTAATATTGCGTTTGAGACTAGCCGTCTACAAAAAGCGATTAACTCAATGCTACCCAACGCCAATATCCGTGTCGAGGGGTTAAATAATACAATTGTTCTTCGTGGCAGTGTCCATAATGCAGCCGATGCAGCTGATGCGGTTTCATTTGCTGAGCGTTTTATCGGAGAGGGAAGTACTGTAGTAAACCAAATGTCGATTACTGGTTCTAATCAGATCAATCTTCAAGTGACAATTGCTGAGATGAGCAAAAACACGATGAAAGATTTAGGCATCAACTGGGATTTAACCAGTGCAGCAGGCAACTTCATTTTTGGTCTTGCAACAGGGGCACCAACAGCAGTTGGGAATGCATTTTTAACCCGCACAAATGGTGCAAATTCTTTGGGTGTTGGCTATAGAGGTGGCAGCACATCTGTAACATCTCTTATCAATGCGCTTGAAGAAGAAGGCCTTATTAAGGTCATGGCAAAGCCAAACTTAACAGCCCTTTCAGGGGAAACAGCGAGCTTCTTAGCAGGTGGGGAATTCCCCGTTCCAGTGGCGCAAGAAGATGATCGTATCTCAATTGAGTTTAGAGAATATGGTGTTTCATTAGCTTTTACACCAACATTAAGCGGCGATAACAGAATTTCACTTCGTGTGCGCCCAGAAGTATCACAATTAACAAATACAGGTGCGTTTCAAGATGGAACATTGGTAGTCCCAGCGCTAAGTACAAGACGCGCCGAGACAACTGTTGAAATGGGATCAGGCCAAAGCTTTGCAATAGCAGGCTTGATGCAGCAACGCATGATCCAGGACGAAGATTCAGTTCCCGGGGTGAATGAAGTGCCTGGATTATCTGCGTTGTTTCAAAACAATAACTTCCAAAGTGAAGAAACGGAGCTCGTTATTATTGTCACACCTTATGTGGTGCGTCCAACAAATGGGAAATTAAAAACACCATATGAAGGCTTCACACCGCCAAGTGATGCAGAGCGTTACTTACAAAGAGCGATGTATAAACGCCCAGAGAAAAAGCCAAAACGCCATACAGGTTTTGAGCTTAATTAAGAAAAACAAACGGGAAAAGGATGAAAAAAAATGTCACACACACACAAACAAAAAGACAAATTATCATATTTTCAAATACTCATATTGTTAGTTGCGGGCATTATGCTGAGTGCTTGCGGTCAGTCAAATAAGGATCAGTGGAAACCACGTTTTGATCCACCAGAGGCTTCGGTCAATGTTGGCGAGTATGATTATTATGTTGCGTTCGATCAATCGGCATCAAAGCCATATTTAAGCGATGCAGAACGATTAACACGTGATTTAGGCGATGTAAGATTAGCGCAAGTGGAGCAAGTTGAGCTTTTAGTACCGCAGCATAAATTTGATGAGCGTGCCAATAATTTAAAATCAGTTTTAAGCAATCTTGGCTTTGATAAAAACAAAATCAAAATTGTGAAAGAGGTTGAATTTGACAATATTGCCCTTGTCCGTGTTCATGAATGGCGCGCGGAAGTAGCGGACTGTCCAAACTGGAACAAGCCACATGGCACAGATTATAAAAATTCTTTAGGGCCTAATTTTGGCTGCTCAACAGCACAAAACTTAGCATTGATGGTTGATAACCCGCATGATTTAGAGCGTGGGCGCACAGCCTCACATGCAAGATCAGACCAAGGGGTCTTAGCACAACAACGTTATCGCTCAGGTGAGATTATTGATATCAACCGCGCAGATGGGGTTCTGGCGTCGAGCGAGTAGTTATAAAGAATTGAATAAGATTTGTCTTTAGCCGTGGGAAGCAAAAGACAAAGTGGGAAAAGGATGAAAGTAATGAAAATGGAAACACAAAAAGAAATGAAAGACATTAAAAGCCAAGCTGGCACGAATGACTCTGTTCAAAAACAGATCAAAGATAAGTTTGGGATTGATATTGATCAGTGGCAATTTGATGCCGATTTTATGGGCTTTGTCACGGATGAGCATTCCCTTAACATGGTTAAGGATGCAACATCAGATTTATTTAAAGGTGCAAAACTTTATCAAGCACCGTTAAAGGCCGTGTATCATTTCTTAAAACAAAATGGTTTGCCTGATATTGTATTGCTTGATCTATCGGCTGAAAATGACTTAAGGGCGGCTGCACAAGCTTTAATCGCAATTGATAAAAAAGCCCATCTGGTTGTCATCGGACGTGAGAATGAGATCGAGCTTTACCGTGATTTGATGGAAATTGGGGTTGCTGATTATTTAGTAAAACCAGTAACCGCCCATGAGACACAGCGCGTTATTAATCGCATTATGGATGCCAAACAAGCGGCCTTGATGGATGAAGACCAAGACCTTTATGAACAAATCTTGGTCATGGGATGCCGTGGTGGTGTTGGAACATCAACCGTTGCAACAAACTTGGCATGGATTTTATCAGAAGAATTAAACAATCAAACTTGTCTTTTTGATTTGGATGTCCATTTTGGAACAGCCGCATTATTGCTTGATTTACAACCCTGTGCTGGTCTTCGTGATGCGCTTAAAAAGCCAGAGCGTTTGGATAAATTATTACTCTCAAGTTCGGCCTCTAAAATGACAAAAAAGCTATCGGTTTTGGCCTTAGAAGAAAGTCCGAATAGTGAGCTTCGCGTTGACCCAAGTGCCGCCAATATGATTTGTAATTTCCTTGAAGAAGATAATCGCTTTGCGGTGATTGATCTCCCAAGAACAGCCATTCATTTGTTTGAGCCGATGATGAAAAAAGCATCACATTTGCTT
>PBIV01000033.1 GCA_002720935.1 Rickettsiales bacterium
TATCCCCATCGCCATCGGTCGCTGTAAAGCCAAAGCGCAATTGAATATTGTCATTCGCATCAGCTGCATTTGGATGATCTAAGGCAGCCAATTGCGTAAATGTATACGAACCATTAGAGCCAACAGAAAGAGTAAATACAGCTTGTCCATTAGCAGAACCTGTGTAAACGCCATTATTATAAGAAACAGTTACTGCATCACCATTTGATGTAATATTACCAATATTAAACTGTCCATTACCAGAAACAGATGCACCAACGTCATCCGCACCAAAATCAACATTGATTTGCCCAGAAACACTGTCTAAGCCGCCAGTTTCATCAACTGAACGCGCAGAGTTTGCAACTGTAGGGCCGTCATCCAAAACATCAATTTGAACTGTGCCGTCAGCATCAGAACCATCAGCATCCGTCGCTGTAAATCCAAAGACTAAAGATAGGCTATCATCAGGGTTATTTGGATCTGTGTGATCAATTTGATCAAGCTGGGTAAAGCTGTAAGATCCATCATTATTAATTGTTAACGTAAAGATAGCACGGCCACCGGCTGTACCAGTGTAAGTACCATTATTGTAAGCAACAGAAATTGACTCGCCCTGAGAGGTAATGTTACCAATTGAGAATTGACCATTCCCTTCGATAGTTGCGCCATTTGTATCTTCGCCGAAATCGACATCAATTTGACCAGAAACAGTATCAAAACCACCAGTTTCATCGACTTGGTTGACAACACTTTGGATAATTGGCACATCATCCGCACCAAAGTCCGTTGCGATTGTAAGAGTTGCAGTTGATCTATCGCCATCACCATCAACGATTGTGTAGTCAAAAGATTCTGTTTGAATACCATCAATACCCTGCCCTGCGAAAGGTGTATAAGTATATTCGCCATCATAATTAATTGTAATTGTACCAAATTGCGCTGTAAATGTTACTGAATCGCCAACACCAAGCACTGTTTGTGGAATTGGAATATTTGGATTACTACCCGATTCAATAATGATTTGTGGCGCAGCGCCATCTTGACCATAGAAATCAGCGCCTGTTGTAACAACACTATCGCCCGTTAAGATATTACCTGTTGCATCAACTGTTTCTGTTGTTGAATCAAAATCATCAAACGCCTGCAAGCCATCATCAAGGACATCAATAGTAATAAAACCATCTGTTGAATCATTATCGCCGTCCGTAGCTGTTACCCCAAACTGAATTTGAAGAGCCTCATTATAGCTATTTACATTTGGATGATCCAAAACAGCCAATTGTGTGAATGTATAAGCACCATTAGTACCAACTGTTAATGTGAAGACAGCCTGACCGTTCGCAGTACCTGTGTAAACACCATTGTTATAAGAAACAGTTACAGGGTTACCTTCAGACGTGATATTCCCCATATTAACCTGACCGTTAGCCTCAATCGTAGAGCCAGCGCCATCATAACCAAAATCAACGTCCACTGTTCCAGAAACAGTGTCAAAACCGCCCGTTTCATCAACTTGTGAAGAAGCGCTTACGATAACAGGCGTATCATCTGGACCAAAATCCACCTCGATTGTTAATGTTGCAGCAGATGTATCGCCATCAAAATCAACAATTGAATAGTTAAATATCTCTGTTTGGATATTATCAACGCCCGGTATGTTTGTTGGCTGATAAGAATATGTTCCATTAGAATTGATCGTTAAAACACCATAAGTCCCATTAATGACCAATGTTCCGCCCTGAGATAAGGCTTGACCTTCGACAGAATTCACACGGCCAGAACCATCAGAGCCATAATCATCAACACCCGGTGTTGTGATATCAGCACCTGTTACAACATTTCCTGTTGCTGTTTGTAAGAATGTTGTTGTGTCAACATCATCCAACGCATCTGGTGCATCATCGGCAACCGTTGCCGTAAATGTGCCTGACACTGAATCGCCCGTCGAGTCGGTTACAACATAATCAAATGTAAAGCTCAACTCATCACTCGGGTCAGAGCCATCAAGATGGTCTAAAGCCTCATTTAATTCAAATGTATATGAACCATCTGTATTGATTGTTAATGTAAAGGCAACCGCACCTGTTGGTAATGTACCCACATAAGAATTGCCATTAACAGAAACCGTAATAGGTTGTCCATTAGATGACAAAACAGGCCCTGAAGAGCCTGAAACTGTAAATGATGATGCATCGCCTGGTGTAATCGTGCCTGGCTGACCATTGAAATCAAATGGCACGACGCCTGTGAAAACGCTGTTGCCAGATTCACTATTCGCATCTGTTGTTACAACCTCGACATCGCCCGCTGTTGGAACAGGATCAAAAGGAGCCGCTACGGCAAATGGGTCTTCAATTTCTGCAAATTCAGGCGATCTTCCAAATTCGCCAAATCCAATCGGACCTGTTGCAGATAACATACCAATAACATTACCAAAGTTATCAGAATATGAACTACCACCACCACTTTGCGCACCACCAGCAGCTGTACCAGCGGCTGTTTCAATATCTTGTAGCATTTGAGCCGCTTCAGCATCGGAAACTTGACCAATATTACTGTCTTCGCCATCAATAACGGCTTCTTCGCCAGTTAATTGTGCAACAATAACGCCACCAGCGATAATACGACCATCTGGCATTAAGATTTCAGGCATTGGCTCTTGCGCCGCGAAATCTTCAATAATTGTTCTAGACCCATCAGCAAATGTAATTACAAAATCGTCTCCCTCTACTGAGACTTCTGCAACATCTGGATTAAAATTAATAAATACGCGCTCTACACCTTTTGCAACGACAACAGCATCTTGGCCTGCTTCAACATGTGGATTAAGCTGGATTTGGCGACCATTTTGTAAAAAGACAACAGGATCGTTCGGAACTTCCGTTCTTTCATCAACAAGAATTCTTGGCGCATCTGCTTGTTGCTGCTGTGGCAACTCTTCGCCAGCTGTGGTTGAAATCGCATTCAACTGATCTGGTGACATTTCAGCCATTTGGTTTTGTGAATTGTCGTTCGGGCTTACATCGCCAGTCAATGTACTGTTAAGAGATGGAGATGTATTGTTTGTAATATCATTAGCCATTATGTAGAGGGTCCCTTCGTTTTAATTATGTGATGCGCAAAATGCTTTTCCAGCACATCACTTTTTAAACGCTAAATGTTAATTTCAAATTAATGCGTCAGTATATCATATAGNGTGTTAACAATACAATAAGAGCATTGACANAAGCTATATAAATATGTATGATTCTAAACTATGGAAAACAATAACGATATTGAACTTCTGAATTTTAAGATTGAGCCACCTAAGCCNAAAATATATCAGNATGANGGCAAAAGAATTGCCNTTCGATTAGANCCTCCCTTTTTAAGGTTTATTGACGATNTAGCAAAAGAATATCATTTNAAATCAAATAGTTTNGTTAATTANCTCTACCAAAANAACANGAGTAAGAATTTTTCTTCTTTTTTNAGAAGTTTNTTAATGGCAGAAGCGGAACGTCGCCTTCTTTTATCCAACGCCTCTGAATATTCAAAGAAATTTGACTTCTTCATGCGTACNGCNCCGATCCCNGGAATTCTNNTNTCCCANGACCAAACNATTTTACATGCAAATACCGCCTTTTTTAAATGGACAGGCATTGAAAATGANACAATTCGAGAGAGGCGTTTCCCTGAGTTTTTCTATGTCCGCACAAGAAATTTTTCCCTTATTGAGAGTATTAACCGTGTTAAATACGGACATTTGGAACAATTTGAGATTGATTTGACCTTTAACCCAACACAAGATTCCCGCTATCAATTAGAGGCCAAAGCCCTGTTTTGCGGATATTCTGATGCCGAACAGAAACAAGTTTCATTTATTGTTTGGTTTAAAACAACTGCTTCTGAGCGCCCTGCCCGCGTGATTAAGTTAACCAGAAGAAATACTGAGTAAATGCTTGATTTATAAATACTAAGTTAGCTTTTTTTCCAAAAAGTAACTTTTCAGTAATAATATCAAGCTATTCTTGCTATAGTGAGGAACTATAATTTTAATAGTAAGGTAGCCAAATAACAGTGTCATCAGATAAGGAAAATCAAAGCGATTCAGCTGATCGCTTGGTCAAAGAAATTATTGAAAAGCAGAACCAAAATGGCGCTGCGACCAATGCTGATGAGCAAAAAACACCTTATGGCTCAACCCCTAAGCCAGATAATAACAAACCAGATGAAAATCTTCAATATGACGAAGAAGCCCCTGATAAAGAATGGGATGTCAGTGTTTCTGATGTTGATTTTGACGCACCTCTTTTAAATTGCTTATCCCTTTTGGCAAATCTTCATCAAAATCCAGTCTCGAAAAAATCATTAAAACAAGGCCTACCCAATGCAGATGTCGATTTTACTCCTGCTATATTTATTCGAGCGGCTGAACGTGCGGGCTTTGCCTCAAAACTAGTTTCTCGAAAATCATTAAAAGATATCTCTCCTCTCGTTCTGCCTTGTATTATTTTACTAGATAACAAGAATGCGTGCATTTTACTGCGCTTTGATAGGCGTAAAAAACATGTTGAGATCATGCCTGCGGAAGGCGATGGCGCAACAAAAAAAGTCAAAATAGACTCTCTTGAAAAGCATTATACGGGCTACGCAATCCTGTCTAAACCAACTGCGAAACTTGATAAAAGAGCGCATTATATTGAGCTTAAAGACCGCAAAGACTGGTTTTGGGGTACGTTACTCAAATTTTGGAAAGTTTATACCCATGTTTTAATTGCCTCATTGGTTATTAACTGTTTTGCGATTGCCACTCCTTTATTTGTTATGAATGTATATGACCGCGTTGTCCCCAATAATGCCGTTGAAACCTTATGGGTCTTAGCCGCAGGGGTAGGTCTTGTCTACCTGTTCGAGTTTATCTTAAAAAATTTACGAAGTTATTTTGTCGATGTCGCAGGACGGAATGCCGATATCATCATGGGCAGTAAGCTCTTAGAGCATGTTTTAGGCATGCGTTTGGATCAGCTCCCCCCTTCCATTGGCTCCATGGCGAATAATTTAAAAGATTTCGAAGGTTTAAGAGATTTCTTTAGTTCTGGCACAGTAACATTAATCGTTGATATTCCGTTTATGTTTTTATTCCTTGGTGTGATTTGGCTGGTCGCAGGACCTGTTGCCTATATTCCAATGGCAATGATACCAATTGTTTTACTGATCAGTTGGCTAATTCAAATTCCATTGGTTCGTGTTGTTGAGCGTATTCATGCCGAGAGCAACCAAAAATATGCCCTCTTATTTGAAACCTTAAGCGGTTTAGAAACCATTAAATCGCATACTGGGGAAAGCCAAATCCAAGGCTTTTGGGAGCGTATTATTACAAAAACAGCGACCTCAAGTGCTGAAAGCCGTACTTGGAGTGCGCTGGCGTCTAGTTTTACTGGTTTAGCCATGCAATTTACAAATGTGATGGTTATTATTTATGGTGTTTATCTGATCACAGATGGCGAGATGACGATGGGTGCGCTTATTGCAGCTACAATGTTATCGGGACGAGCCCTAGCCCCATTGGGAAGTGTAGCCGCACTCTTAACACGTTATCAAACAACAAAGATGGGGTTACGTGCCCTTGATGAATTGATGAAAAAGCCTGCTGAGCGAGATGCAAGCCGTAGCTTTATTTCATTAAAGAACATCCGCGGTGCTATTGAATTTAAAAATGTAAGCTTTAATTATCCAAATTCCGATCAAAAAGCACTCCATGAAGTATCCTTACAAATCAGACCTGGAGAAAAAGTTGGGATTTTGGGACGCATTGGCTCTGGTAAAAGTACATTAGGGCGCCTGATTACAGGCCTTTATGAGCCAACGGAAGGTAATATCTTGCTCGATGGAACATCTATTGGTCAGATTGATCCAGCTGACGTTAGACAAAGCATTGGCTATGTTTCCCAAGATAATTATTTATTCTACGGCAGTGTGCGCGACAATATTGCTTTTGGAAGTGCGAACTTAAATGAAGAAGCCATTCGTAAGGCTGCAAAAATCTCTGGAACTATGGACTTCATCAGACAATCAAACTTTGGTCTTGACTTGCCCGTTGGGGAACGCGGTATGGCGCTATCTGGTGGACAGCGACAATCGATTGCAATTGCCCGTGCCCTTGTAAATGATCCCAATATTCTTCTTTTTGATGAGCCAACAAGTGACATGGATTTAGCCAGTGAAAACCGCTTTATCCATCGCCTTGAACAATTAATGATGGATAAAACCCTTCTTTTAATTACACACAGACATTCTGTTTTAAAATTGGTCAAGCGCATCATTATCCTTGAGCGTGGTCAGATCATTGCTGATGGACCAAAAGATGACGTTATTGAACAACTAAAATCTGGACAAATTTCAGCGCCAGAAAAATAAATAAAGAAAACACCGACACAATGTTTAAAGATTATAACGATGAAGATTTAGAATATATGAATGAGGTTGACGCCGCCTCAAGAAGCGGTGCAAGTAAATTCGCCTATATTCTATCGATCATGACACTTATGTTTGTTGTTGTCTTTGTCTATTGGTCAAGATATGCCGTCCTTGATGAAGTCACAAAGGGCGATGCACAAGTCATTCCATCAAGCCGTGTTCAAACCATTCAAAACCTTGAAGGCGGTATCGTTTCTGAAATTTTGGTCAAGACAGGCGATGTTGTCAGTGCGGGCGATATTGTTTTAAAAATTGATAATTCTATGGCTGAATCCTCATATCGTGAGGAAAAAACACGCTACAACAACCTTAGAGCGCGCATCATCCGATTGGAATCAATCGTTGCGGGTAAATCCCCAAGTTTTCCTAGCGACCTTGTCGCGGATGCAAAATCAGCCGTTGACTTTGAGCGCAATCAATACAAAGTTGCGGTTAATGCCCTGAATGCAGAAGTCAGTGTTTTAGAATCACGCTCAGAGCAAAGACGCCAAGAAGTTGAAGAGCTTCGCAGCCGTCTAAACCAGCTTGAAGATCAATTAAAAGTTATCCAACAAGAATATTCAATGACACAGCCCCTTGTTCGTCAAGGCGTTATGCCACAATTAGATCTGATCCGTTTACAAGGTCAAATGACCGATATTGAGGGCGAGATTAGAACGGTTAAACTCTCAATCCCAAGAGCCTTAACAGCTGTATCCGAGATTAGGCAACAGGTTAGAGAGCTTCGCCTTCGTGCCAAATCAGAAGCTTCAAAAGAATTAAATGAAGTAAGAGCCGAGATTGAATCGCTAACAGAAGTTATGCGCGCTGGAGAAGATCGCTTTGCCAGAACAGATGTGAAATCCCCTGTTGATGGAACGGTAAAAGAGATTTTCACGAACTCGGTTGGCGGTGTTATCCAACCAGGCCAAGAAATTATGCAGATTGTACCGCTCAATGACACCCTCCTGATCGAGGCAAAGATTAAGCCTGCTGATATCGCTTTTATCAGCCCGCAACAAAAGGCCATTGTTAAAATCACGGCTTATGATTTCTCAATCTATGGTGGTTTAGAAGGTACCGTTGAACAAATTGGTGCTGATACGATTACGGATGAAGAAGGCGATAGCTATTATCACGTCTATCTTCGTACCCAGAAAACAGCGATTGAGCATAATGGCAAAATCTTAAAAATCATCCCTGGTATGACAGCAAGCGTTGATATCCTTACGGGACAAAAGAGTGTGTTTGATTATTTAATGAAACCAATCTTAAAAGCAAGAAATGAAGCCTTGCGTGAACGCTAAAGTTAGCCTAAAGTGTGCTTAAATAACTTAAAAATAAATAGTATTTTTCAGGAGCACTAAAAATGCACACTACAGAAGTATCAAAAATTCAATCTTTCTTACGCCAAAAGCTAAACAACCGTATCGTCTTGGATATGAGTGAAAATCGCGATGACTCAATCGAAGTCAAATTAGGCGATGAGTTTATCGGCGTTCTAAGCAAAATAGTTGAAGAAGGCGAAACGTCATATAACTTCAACATGGCTATTCTTGATATTGATCTTGAAGAAGCCGCTTAAACTTTAATTTAAAATTTTATAAGTAGAGTATCGTTAAGAATGATCAACTTCATTCGTGCAATATTGTTTAACATCACTTTTTATGGTGCGACAGCTGTTCTTTGCTTTTTATATTTACCGTCTTTGCTATTGCCAAGACCAATATTCATAAAAGTTATTACAAGCTATTTTCAAACTATGTACTTTATTGAAAGAACGGTACTCGGTTTAAAAATGGAAGTAAGAGGTCTTGAAAACTTGCCCAAGAAAGGCTCTTATATCGTTGCCTCAAAACACCAATCTGCTTATGAAACCTTAAAACTTTTCATTCTGTTTGGCGATCCTGCAATCGTTTATAAAAGAGAGCTTACCCTTATTCCATTATGGGGTTGGTTCATGTTAAAAGCCCAAATGATCCCTATCGATCGCAAAAGAGGGAAAACAGCGATGCAGAGCATTATTGAGAATGCCGAGTCTGTGGTAAAAGAAGGCCGCCCTATTGCAATTTATCCTCAAGGAACACGTGTTAAGGTTGGCGAACAGCGCCCTTACAAATATGGCTTTATGAAACTATATACAGCTTACGACCTCCCAATAGTCCCTGTTGCCTTAAATACAGGTTATTTTTGGGCTAAAAATGCATTTCTTAAAAAACCAGGAACAGCCATTATCGAAATCTTACCACCAATTGAAGCTGGCAAAGACCCTGCTGTTACTTTTGAAATCTTGCAAAGACAGATAGAAGACCGCTCAGATGAGCTTTTACTAGAAGCCAAGAAAGTCGAATGCTTAGGCGAAATTGTTGAGCAAGAACAATAATAATAAATTTTATTCCTCCTATTTTCATAGGTTTATGATTGACTCCGTTCTTTAAATGCATAAATCTAATGATATCTAGTAATTAAATTATAAAATTTTAGAATGGTAGAAATTATGAGCAACAACAATACAAATAAAACTTCTTTTCAGCGCTTTAAAGAAAGCAGGGATAAAAACCCAAATTTACGAGAGGTTTACAATGTTTTGTCAACTAACGGCTTCACAGTAACAACTAGATGCGGTGTTGAAATGGAAAAAACATCAATATTTATTGCAGTTGATGCCACGAAAGCAAGTCAAGATACCCATTATAATATTTGGTTTCAAAGCAATGATGAAAGTGAATGGGATGAACAAACCAAACAATTACAAGATGCCTTCAAACAAACAGACTTTGTAACTATTCTCAAAGCTAGGAAGCCACAAAATATCGGCCCTAGAAGTTAAATTATCCAGTAAAACGTTTAATATTTTGTTTGATGTTCGGCGATTTTAAAGCCGAGATTACGGATTTGTTCATCAACAATGCCATACTCATCAAGCCATGCTTTGGTCTGAAGGAAATATTCTAAATTGGTGCCACTCGCCCCCTCGGCTGACAAGATAACGCGAGCCGCCTCATTTTTATCAATATCATCAAAGAAATTTGGATGATCCCGATCAAGCATGAAGACAAGGGCTTTTTCTTTTTCTCCCTCCACCCAGAGATCTAAATAATGCGGTACATAAAACTCTCTAACCTCACGATCCCAGAGATTTTCCAAGCTAGAGCGCATCTGCCCTTCGCCATTAAGCTGGAATACCATGCCGTGACAGCCACCACCACGATCAAGTCCTAAGACAAGGCCTGGGTTATCTTCTGTGCCTCTATGATGATGCGAAAAAATACAAAAACGCCTGTGATAGCCTGGCAAAAATGCGTGCTTACTATCAATAAAATCAAAACCCTGCTTCCAAAGAACAGAACCATACCCAAAAATCCAGATTTTATCGGTAATATCTAACTTATATTTTCTTAAAAATGATGAGAGTTCCATGTTAGAGCCTGTCACTTTTTTAAATTTGAAATCTATTTCTTTTCAGTCTCGTCAAAATTCATATCACTGCGGATAGATTTTGCCTTTGTAAAATAATCAAATAACGCATCGCCATTACTTTGGCGGATATGCTTTTGTAGAATTGTTAAATCTTCAACAAAGCGCTGTAATAAGGGCAACATTGCTTTTTTATTGCTTAAAAAAACATCGCGCCACATCGTTGGATCAGACGCCGCAACCCTTGTAAAATCACGAAAACCGCCGGCTGAGAATTTTAAAATCTCTTCTCTGGTTTCTTCTTCCATTTCAGCGGCCGTATTCATAACCGAAAACGCAACCAGATGCGGTAAATGCGATGTCATTGCCAAGACATCATCATGATGAACTTCATCCATGATTTCAACCTTTGATCCGCAACGCTCCCAAAAGTTTTTAAGTGTTTTGATCTTCTCATCTAAGGCTGCCTGTTCATAATAGCCCTGCCTAGGTGTTAAGATCATCCAGCGCCCTTTAAAAAGCTGCGCAAATCCTGCTTTAGGTCCAGATTTCTCAGTCCCTGCAATTGGATGACCAGGGATCACAAAAACATTATCTGGCATTAGATCAAACATAAAATCATTCACATGTGTTTTAACCGATCCAACATCCGAGATAATGGCACCTGCCTCAACATGATCTTTAATCTCGTTTAAAACGACCTCAAACGCACCAACGGGCACACAAATTAAAACAAAATCAGCTCCGTTTACAGCCTTCGGTAGATCAGAAATTACTTCATCACAAATATCTAAACTATTGATTTCATTTAAATAATCTTGGTTCTTATCAGCTATCGTTAAATGATCACATAAATTATGATCACTAACCGCTCTTGCGACTGAACTCCCGATAAGCCCACCACCTATAATAACCATTTTTTTAAATAATGTTTGCGTTTCACCCATTATAAAATCTCATCCAAAGCCTGTTTCAAGCGATCCATTTGCTCTTTTGTACCGATTGAGATACGCAAATGACTGTTTAAATTATAAAATCCTACAGGTCTTACCAAAATCTTTGCGGCCTTTAAAGCTTTAAATACCGAAATGGCTCTTTCTTTTGTTTCAAAATCAACCAGTACGAAATTTCCATGTGATGGCACAAACGTTATGCCTTTATCTTTTAAATAAGATTCAAATCCAGTGCGTTCAATTTCATTGAGCTTTCTTGTGTGATTGACAAAATCTTGATCTTTTAAGGCCTCGATAGCGGCAATTTGTGACAAGTTCGGCACATTAAATGCCCCTCTGATCTTATTAAAGTTATCAATGATTTCTTTTGAGGCATGCATCCAGCCAATTCTTAAACCAGACAACCCATAAATTTTTGAAAATGTTCGAAGAACGGCAACATTTTCATGCTTTTCAAGAAATTCATGCCCTGCATCATAAGCTTTATCGTCAATATATTCTGCATAGGCCGCATCCAAAATGCATAAAATATTAGACGGCACATTTTCAACCAAACGCCTAATCTCACTTTGTGGTAACAAGGTTCCCGTTGGGTTGTTTGGATTAGCCAAAATCACAATCTTAGTATTCTCATCAATCGCCCCTAGGATCGTATCAACCTGTGCTGTATAATTGTCTTCACGAACAGCTATTGGTGTTGCCCCATTGGCCATGGTTGCCAAACGATACATAAGAAAGCCATATTCAGGGAAAACAACATTATCACTTGGGGTTAAATAAGCATGAAATAAGGTTCTAATAATTTCATCAGAGCCAGCCCCAACACCTATTAAATCACGATCAATTTTATAAAAACATGACAGCGCATCACGCAATAAATTAACGCCACCATCTGGGTAATAGTGCAAGATATTCAGTGATTTAGATAGTTTTTCTGAAACTTTTTCAGAGCATCCATATGGATTTTCATTAGATGATAGCTTTATTGCATCATCTTCAAACTCGCCTGGGACATAGGGATGAATTTCTTGTAAAGCATCTCTTGCCTTTAAATCACTCATAATCTTTTTTCCTTAACTTTATGCTGGCATTGGTGTTGAACCAACAAAACCCTTTGTTTTCACATCTTCGCTTGACCCAACAAGCGTGCCTGAATAAACGCTTTTTTTGGCTTCAACCAGTAGCACGCCACCCCATGGATTAAAAAAACTTCGCCCTAACCAATCAAAAACTTTTGTTAAGCGCACCAAAAACCGATTATTGCTTGGAAAAGCATAGAGCATTGGTTCAATTGAGATGACTTCAAATTTATGATCTTCTAACGCATTTTTTAAATCAAGCGCACGCCACGGTAAGCCTGCGCCAAAGGCATTATTCTCACCCCTCGCCCAAAAACCTGCGACGTTAGGGACAACCATAAAAAGATGCCCTTCATGCTCTAACATATTCCAGCTTTGCTCAAAAAACTCTTCGTAATCCTTAATATATTCAAAACTATGTAGGCACACAATTTGCGACCAGCTCATCCGTTTAAAAGGCAGTGCATCATAATCTGATAGGAAAAGTTGTCTTTTTTCCTGTAACGGATGGCCTTTTCGAAAAATCGGTAAATCGGATAAAACACAATCAAAGTAAGAATAAAACTGACTTGGCGCATAGCCCAGCCACAAGGTTTTTGTTCGCACCAAACGATTAACCAGTTTCTTTTTAAGATTGTAAGTAACATAGCGCCCAAGCTTAGTCTTATAAAATAAGCGATAATTGGGGCGTTTGGTTACCTTGTTTTGATCCACGACCTCTTCGATTGCATGTGTTGGAAGCGATGCTTCATCTTCAAAAATTGGATCATTATTTGATTTTTTATCAGCCATAACAATGATGCTACAGCAATTCGCGCAAGAAAGGCAAGAGCGGGATATCAGCTTCTGGCATTGGATAATCTTTTAAATCTTGGATACGAACCCATTTTAGCGCCTTATGCTCTTTTGCCTTAACCTCGCCTTCCCAAATTCGGCAAACAAATAAAGGCATAACCAAATGTGTCTCGCCATAATCATGCGATGCAAAGGCAATCGGTGCCAAGCAAGATGTTCTGGTTTCAATCCCAAGCTCTTCTTCTAATTCACGAACAAGAGCTTGTTCAGGCGTCTCGCCCGCTTCAATTTTACCGCCTGGAAATTCCCACAGACCTGCAAAGGCTTTTCCTTCAGGTCTTTGGGCAATTAGAATTCGTCCATCTGCATCAATCATCGCAACAGCTGAGCAATAAACAATTTTTTTACTGCCAACTTCGCTTTGCTGATCAACTGACCAACACCCAGATTGTATTTGGGGTTCAGCCATAAATTATTCTGCTTTTTTCACGATTTCAGCATCTTTTTGAAGCTCGTCGATTACTTCAGCAACCAAACTTCTTGACGCTTCGGCTTCTAATCTTGGCTTCATCTCTTCGTATGATGGAGCTTCAACAGATTTCTTATCTTCAACCTTAATCACGTGCCAGCCAAATTGTGTTTCAACAGGCTCTTTTGAATATGTACCGACATCCATTGAAAATGCTTTTTCACTAAAGGCTGGAACCATAGCGCCCTTTGTAAAAAACCCAAGGTCCCCGCCCTCTTTACCAGATGGGCCAATTGATTTTTCTTTTGCTAATTCAGCAAAATCAGCACCATCATCAAGCTCTTTTACAACCTCATCTGCGGCTTCTTTTGTATCAAGTAAAATGTGGCTTGCTTTGATCTCGTATTGATCAGCTAGGTTTGCTTGAAGTTCAGCATATTTTTCTTTTAAGAAATCTTCTGTAAGGCGCGCTTCAACTTGCTCTTGAATCCATAAATCACGAAGAACCTGTTTTTTAACCTCTTCAACTTGGCGTTCAACCTCTTCCTTTTTGGCAAAATTTGTTTCTGAGATTTTTTTATCGATCAGTTTCATGCTAATCATTTGATCAACAATTGCGTCTTTAACGCCATCAAATGGAATCCCTCTTTGCGCAGCTGGCGAGGCTTGATAGAATTCTTTGACATCCTCAAGCATAATGTTTTCCCCGTTTACAGTTGCAAGAACTTTTGCATCATCTGCAAATGTTGGGAAGGTTAGCATCGCCGATACGGCTACAATGCTTGTTGCTGTCAGTATTTTCTTAATCATCATGTTTCCTTAAGTTTTATATTCGACTTTCATTGAACAATATTATTACGTTATATATAAAGTGATCACTAAAATGCAAGACCTAAGGCAATTTCGTTTGACACAAGGTCTATAAATCTTATATTTCAAAAGTATAAGATACATAACGCATAAACATTATATAAACGAGTTAGTCATGTTTGCAACACTTGCTAAGAAAATTTTTGGAACCCGTAACGAGCGCATGCTTGCAGGCCTTGAGAAGTACGTTGATCAGATCAACGCGATTGAGCCTAAAATTTCTGCGCTAAGCGACTCCGATCTAAAAAACAAAACAGTTGAATTTAAAAACCGCCTTGCGGAAGGTGAGACAGTCGATGATTTAATGGTTGAGGCCTTTGCCGTTGTTCGTGAGACAACAAAACGTGTCTTAAACCAGCGCCACTTTGATGTTCAGCTAATCGGTGGTATTACCCTGCACCGTGGTAACATTGCTGAGATGAAGACGGGTGAAGGTAAAACGCAGGTTGCTGCCCTAGCGGCTTATCTCAACGCCCTTGAAGGTAAAGGCGTGCATGTCGTAACAGTTAACGAATATCTTGCCAAACGTGATAGCGAATGGATGGCAAAAATTTATGGCTTCCTTGGCCTTACAACAGGTGTAGTTTATAATGGCATGGATGAAGGCGACCGCCAAAAAGCGTACGCTCAAGACATCACATATGGGACTAACAACCAATTTGGTTTTGATTATCTTCGTGACAATATGAAGTTCACAAAAGAAGAAATGGTTCAACGCCCTTTCAATTATGCAATTATTGATGAGGTCGACTCGATCCTTATTGATGAAGCCAGAACACCGCTTATTATTTCTGGTGTTGTCCAAAGCTCATCAGAACTTTATCAAGCTTTAGACAAAGTCATGTTAGAAATCGTTCAAGGCGATTATGACTTGGATGAGAAGATGAAAACAGTCAGCTTGACCGACCAAGGCGTTGAGCATGTAGAAGACCTTCTTCGCGCTAAAGGTTTATTGGAAGAAGACGGCAATCTTTATGATGCGCAAAATATCTCTCTTGTTCATCACACTAACCAAGCATTGCGTGCGCACACGCTTTTCTTTGGCGATAAAGATTACATCGTTAAGGACGGTAAAATTGTTATTATTGATGAATTTACAGGCCGTATGATGGAAGGTCGTCGCTATGGTGAGGGCTTACACCAAGCCATTGAAGCAAAAGAAGGCGTTGAAATCCAACGTGAGAACCAGACCCTTGCTTCCATCACATTCCAGAACTATTTCCGCATGTATCCAAAGCTTGCTGGTATGACTGGTACAGCCCTAACCGAAGCGACTGAATTTGCAGAAATTTATAATTTGGATGTGTTGGCAATCCCAACAAACAGACCGATTGCACGTCTTGATCATGATGATGAGATTTACCGCACAGCCCAAGAAAAATATGAGGCTTTCATTCAATTGATTAAAGATTGTCATGATCGTCAACAGCCCGTCTTGGTTGGTACAACCTCAATTGAGAAATCAGAGCTTTTATCAAAAATCTTGAAAAAAGAAAAAATTCCTCACCAAGTTCTAAATGCGCGCCTGCATGAACAAGAAGCGCAAATTGTATCACAAGCGGGTCGCCCTGGTGCGGTTACAATCGCCACAAATATGGCGGGTCGTGGTACGGATATCAAACTTGGTGGTAACTTAGAAATGCGCTTGGCTGAAGAAATTCCTGCCAATGCCGATGAAGTGACACGTAAGAAATTAGAAAAACAAATCACTGAAGAAATTAATGAAGCAAAGCGCATCGTATTAGAGGCTGGCGGGCTTTATGTCCTTGGTACAGAGCGTCACGAGTCACGCCGTATTGATAACCAGCTTCGTGGTCGCTCAGGCCGTCAAGGAGACCCTGGGGCTTCTAAATTCTTTATTTCATTAGAAGATGATTTGATGCGTATTTTCGGCTCTGAGCGTATGGATGCCTTCCTTGGTCGCATGGGCATGGAATATGGTCATGTTATTCGCCACCCTTGGATCAGTAAAGCGTTAGAACGTGCGCAAGAAAAAGTCGAAGGTCAGCATTTTGAAGTGCGTAAAAACCTTCTTAAATTTGATAACGTCATGAATGATCAGCGTAAAGTCGTTTACGGCCAGCGCAAAGAGATCATGGAAGATGAAGATTTATCTGATGTAACAACACAGATGCGCCATGATGTGATCGACATTATCGTTGAAACATTTATTCCACCAAAAAGCTATCCTGAACAATGGGATACTGAGAATTTGGAAAAAGAAGTTTCTCGCCTCCTTGCCCTCGACCTTCCTGTATCCGAATGGTCAAAAGAAGAAGGTATTGCGGATTTAGAGATTAAAGAACGCCTTGTTATGGCGTCTGATGAAAAAATGCGCTTAAAAGAGGAAGAGTATGGCGCTCAAGTCATGCGCACAGCTGAAAAATTCATTATGCTACAGCTTCTTGATCAGGTTTGGAAAGATCACCTTCTCTCTCTTGACCATCTACGCCAAGGGATTGGACTTCGTGCCTATGGTCAGAAAGATCCACTGAATGAATATAAATATGAGGCCTTTGCCCTATTTGATGAGATGCTGGCTAATTTCCGTGAAAATGTCGTCTTAACATTAAGCCACGTTGCGATTAATACAAAATCACAAGAAGAGCTAGAAGCCGAACAACGTGCAGCAATGCGTCAAGAAATGGCGATGCAAGAAGGCCGCGGCGCAGAAGGCTTTATTCCACAAGGCGCACCAGAACCAGACAGTCTTGGTACAAACTCTTTACAACAGCAACGCGTAACACGTGAAGCAAGCTC
>PBIV01000034.1 GCA_002720935.1 Rickettsiales bacterium
ATGGCGCCATACTTACGCCCATTATTTGATAGCTTAAGTGATCGTTTAGGTGCAAAAAGACTTCGAAAATATATGGAAGAGGGCACGATTGAAATCGCCCCTGTTGCCTATATGAGAGGACGCACACTTAACAATGCCTTTGTTGTAATTGATGAAGCGCAAAATTGTACTTACGCACAATTAAAGATGTTAATCTCAAGACTTGGCTGGCACTCAACCATGGTTATCACAGGCGACCCTGATCAAAGTGACCTACTTGATGGTATGTCTGGTTTAGGGCCAATTTCGGACAAGCTAGAAAAAAGTGAAAATATCGCAGTATGCCGATTGGAATCAAAAGATATCGTTCGCCACCCATTGGTCGCAGAAGTTCTAGATATCATCTAAATTATAAATTTAATAAACCCCTATCTAAAAAAAACAGAGCCATCCTTATTTACCGTAAGGGTGGCTTTGTTATGGTTAAAAAATATCTTGCAGGAAAAAAATATTTGTCCTAGTGTGAAATTTCGCGTTTAAAAAACTAAAAATATGTGAACTTTTTTATAAAGAAAAGTTTATTGGGGGTAAGGCAATTTTGAATAATTTTGAGGACAATAATTTTAGCACGAATGTTGTTTGTGATCAGGCAAGCGATAACGCTGATACTATGTCTCAAAAACCTGAATTTTTTGATATCCTAGATTTTGATGTTTTAGAAAAATGGGAGCCTAAAATAGCAAGCGCTATTCAAACCTTGATGTTGGTTCCAGAAGCAAAAGAATTGCTTGAATGGGCAAGTTCAAGACAGGTTCAAATTCGTCCCGTTGCAGATTTAGATTGTTTTGGTCAGCTTTGGGGGAAGGGCAATCATAATTTCTTAGAGGTTAATTCAAGCGTTAGCTCAGATTTAATTTTAGGGACTATCGCTCATGAATTATTTCACGCGGTACAAAAACTAAATAACGGGCTTTTATTTAGCGATGGCTATGACCTAAGACAAAGAATTATCAAAGAGATTGTAACTGAGGCCGCGGCAGAAACGGCGTCTAATGATATCGTTAATTCATTACGCAAGATGGGGATTGAAGGCCCAGCCAGAGAAGTTTTAAAACTGAATACAGCCTATACGGATGTTTTTTCAAAATTTGTTTTTGATTATGAGCAAAAGTTAAGTGTCTCAGATCACGAAACAGCGCGTGACTATGCAAAAAAAAGAAGTATTGAGCATTATTCAAAACAACATGCAATCGTTATTTCTTATATGGGCTATATGTTAGAAGATTTTCTTGATTACTTATGTGAGGGTAAATTCAACGAAGCGCTTTATAAGGTGTCAAAAAACCAATCTTTAAGCGATAAATTTATGAAGCAATGTTTCACAGATTGGCAAGGTCAAGAGATTGCTAAAAACCTCAATTATAATGACATTATCGATTTTATTTTTAAAGGCCACGAAGATGTTTTAGAGGTTTATGCTTTTTTTGAATGGAAGATCGCAGAGCAGGCGCTCGGGCAAGATGCGCTGGATGTCGTAGCCCTTAAAAGAGATTTAATTGAAGCCAATAATCCTTTTATCGATTTGGATGTTAAGCAAATTAAAGATTATGTTGAAAAAGAAAACAGACGTCTTGAGACGATGGCGCTTGATGAAAAAATTAAATCGATTGCAAATATCATGCATGAGCTAGCAGGGACAGCCAGAGGGTTACAACGCCCGCTTGACTTTGGTGATGGATATCCAACCTACAGCATTAAAGACCCTGTCTCTCGCAAAGCAAGAAGAGTGATGCACCAAGCGATCTAATTTGCTAAAAAGCGCTTGCCTTATGGGGTATCCCTATCTATTTTATATCCAGCTTTATATCCAGCAAATTTAACTCATATTTAAAAAGGTTTTTAAAACAATGGCAATTGACAAGAAAAAGCGCCCAATTATTATTTTATATGCTGTCGTTTTGGTTTTATTAGCCGTCTTTGTTTTATCCGCAGAATATGTCTTTGATAATGACAATCCTAACAGCTCAAAACAGGCGGAAACATCGTCTATGGTTGAAGGGATTGCTGGCTTGAAACTGGGAGGGGAGTATGAGTTGATGAGCCATGATGGTGTTATGGTTACCAATGCAACCTATCATGATAAGCCCCGTTTAATGTTTTTTGGCTTTACCTATTGCCCTGATATTTGTCCAACTGAATTGGCAATGATTACCCGTGTTTTAAATGACATGGATGAAGAAAAAACCGAAGATTTAAAGGTTTTATTCGTCTCGGTTGACCCAGAGCGCGATACACCAGAGCAATTAAAAGAATATCTAAGTCTTTTTCACCCAAAAATTGAAGGTTTAACAGGTTCAGAAGAACAGGTTGAGCATGTGAAAAACCTCTTTAAGGTCTATTCCAGTAAAGTCTTCCCAGAAGATGGCAATGATTACACAGTTGATCATTCGGCGTTTTTATACTTCTTTGATGCGGATAATCAGCTTGTTGCTATGCTAAAACATGGGGCAACAGAAAAAGACCTAAAATCAGTGCTGAGCAAGCATTTATAAGCCAAAATCTTTTAAATCTTTACACATTCTTATCTCTTATTAGGTACAATTAATTGTGCGATGCATAAAATTAAGCATAAACTTATGCTATGCTTAGCTTTATGTGGGCGTGATTCGCTCTATATCTATGGTTTGAGGAGGCCTGATATTCAATGCTTTACCATTTACATGATTTAAATTATGCAGCTCTGACCCCGCTACGATTGGGCGCAGAGACAATAATGCATATGTCTAAAAACCCGTTTTTTCCATTTGCGCATTCGCCATGGGGTAAATCAATGGCGGCTGGCTCTGAACTAATCCACAGAATGACCAAGCGCTATGGTAAGCCTGAATTTGGGTTGCCAACAACAAAAATTGGCGACAAAGAGGTCGAAGTTATTGAAGAAACAATCATGAAAAAAGCTTTTTGTGATTTGATCCATTTCAAACGTACGGTAAAACGCAAAGATCCAAAACTTTTAATCGTCGCTCCCGTTTCTGGTCACTATGCAACCTTGCTTAGAGGCACGGTCAAGGCGCTATTGCCAAATCATGAGGTTTATATCACCGATTGGAAAGATGCGCGTATGGTGCCGTTATCCGAAGGTGTCTTTGGACTTGATGATTATATTCAATATGTGATCGACTTTATTAATAAATTAGGCTCAGATGTGCATGTCATGGCTGTTTGTCAGCCAGCTGTTCCAGTCTTAGCGGCTGTTGCTTATATGGCGCAAACCAATCATAAAAAACAACCTCTTTCCATGACCCTCATGGGTGGGCCAATTGATGCGCGTGTTGCTGACACCGAAGTCACAAGATTAGCAGCCGAGCGGCCATTAAGCTGGTTTGAGAATAACGTTGTTGCAACCGTGCCTGTTTATTACCCAGGGGCATTCCGCCGTGTTTATCCAGGGTTTTTACAGCTTACAGGTTTCATGCAGATGAATTTAGAGCGCCATGTTAATCAGCATATCAAACTGTTTGAACATTTGGTAACTGGGGACGGAGACTCAGCAGAAGCCCACAAGAAATTTTATGATGAATATCTGGCTGTGATGGATTTACCTGCAAAGTTCTATTTAGAAACAGTTGAACATGTTTTTCAAAAATTCTCTCTACCAAAAGGTGAATATGTCTTTAAGGGCGAGACGCTTGATTTAAAACAGATTAAAAAGACAGCAATTTTGGCTGTTGAAGGCGAGCTTGATGATATTTCTGCTGTTGGGCAAACAAAGGCTGTGATTGATCTTTGTTCTGGTGTGCCAAAAGACAAAAGAGAATATCATTTACAAGACAGCGTTGGTCACTATGGTATCTTTAATGGTCGCCGCTGGAGAGGTTATATTATGCCTCGCGTTCGTGATTTTATTCGTAAACATGACACAGAAAAATCGCCCATAACAGTTGCAAATGCTGAACAAAAAGTTCTTGATGGCGAAAAGCTTTAAAAACACTCGTAAACTAGGCTTATCTTGATTATGATATAAAGATCATGATTGGTTTAAAAACACTTCTAAAATCGTCTAGGAAAGATCAGGTCGAGGCGCTCGATTTGCCTGAAGATGTTGTGTTAAAAGAAAATGCAAGAGCCAAACGTTTAATTCTTCGTCAAGACCGTATTTCAGGGCAATTTACGCTGACCTATCCAAAGCGCATATCTGTTTCTCAGATTGTGAGTTTTCTAAATCGCCAAGAAACATGGATGAATGTTAAAAGGGCGTCTCATGAACCTGTGATTAAATTGGGCCATGGGTCTATTTTAAAAATTTTAGATGAAGAGATTACACTGATCCATGCAGGCGATGCACCCCGCAAACAAAGCAAAATCGAAGGCAATGAGTTTTTGGTTTATGGCGATAAANATTTAATNGGNTCNAGAGCTATTCGTTTTTTAAAAAANCAAGCNNGACAAATCTTTACNGATAAGGCNGCGTTTTATGCNGAAAAAGNTGGGTTGGAATTCTCTAAAATCAGGATTACNGATACAAAATCATGCTGGGGAAGTTGCTCAAGTNCNCGCGTTTTNTCNCTNTCTTGGNGATTGTTATTGGCTCCAGAATATGTCTGTGACTATGTGATTGCGCATGAAGTNTCGCATNTAAAACATATGGATCATTCAAAAGAGTTTTGGGATTTGTGCGAAAAGCTNGAGCCGCAAACAAAACGGGCTAAAAAATGGTTAAAGCAAAATGGCCACAGCCTTCATCAAATTCAGGCCTAAGGCTTGGCTTGACGATTTGCTCTACGTGACTTTCGCATAATGATGCGACCTTGTTTCCAGCTTTCTTCATCTGGTTTAACAACGCCAGTATTTTTATTTTTGAAATTTTCTTTATCGGCCTCAAAAAGTGAGAACCAAGCATCTTTTTCAAAATTACCCACGCCAGTAATCTTATCATTTTTCATGATCGCAGTTTTTAATGTTTGGTATAGAGAAGACTTGTAGCCAGTGATTTTAGGATCAATTCCAATGATAAAAAATGTGCCAGTGGTGCTTTCAACAAATTTTGTTAAGGCTGCTTGAAAGAGCTCGGCTTGTTCATGTAAATCAAACTGGCTACCTTTTCCGAACCATCCCATTTGTTGCATGATTTGACCGCCTTGTGTATCCCACACTGTTTTTGAGTTAGGGATATAATCCAAAACATCTTTATAATCTTGTTTATGAATATGGGGCCCAACATAAACAGCAGTATCCTCATAGGTAAAAAAGTCGCTTTTGCCAATAATTTCAAGCGCTTTGATTAACTCAGGATTTTTTTGCTGTAGTTTTGTGCTCATATGACTTTGCCCCGCTCTTTTTTTGAAAGATAAATTTCATAATTAATTATTTTTGTAATTTTCTAATAAACAGAATAACAAATCAATTAATTATGTCAAGTAATTTTGTGTTTTATGGGCGTGGTGACTTCTTTTTAGATTTTCTTTTGGGTCTAATATAGACACCTAATTCCCAAGATTTTTCAGACGGGCGGATCACTTGTTGTGTTTTTGCTGAAATACGTCCAGGGCGAAGATTATCTGTGTCTCTTAAATTATCAATCGCATTGAAATAACGCATTTTGTGAACGCCGCTTACACTCATTACATTCTTTGCTTGAAAAGAGGCTTCATAAAACCACTGGAACTGAGGGCTGGCGCCACTTGCCATTTTGGGATCAAGGCCAACAATTTGGAAATTGCCCGATGCGGCAATAAAAAACTGTTGTAGCAATTCTCTTAAAATCATTTTCTTTTCGGCAAAGGTAAAGGGGCTTTCCTCGGATAACCAGCCTCTATTGCAGACTTCTTTTCCAGCAGGTGTATCCCAAACGGTTTTGATATTTGGGTTATTCTTTTTATATTTTTCAATATCTTGTTTGGAAGCGTGCGGGGCAAAATAGACAGCCGAGTTCGTTGTCGAATGAAAATCAAGATGCTTGATGAATTGAACGGCATTATCGATCTTACTAAAATCAATCCATGGCATGCCTGTTTTGCGATCAAATTTCATATCTATCCCTGTGTAAGATTATTTTATTGTTGCTGTAATTCTTAAAACAAGGCTAGCGCATATAAGTAATTTATGTCAATAAGTTATTTTCTTCTAAAAAGCGCTTTAATATTTCAGTTGCCGCCATCTGGTCAATTGCCCCTTTTCGTTTTGCGCGCGATAGGTCTAAATCTTTGATCAAAGTTTCTTCTGAAATCTCACTTGTAAGGCGTTCATCTTGGAAAAAGACAGCGATATTTGATGGCCAGCCATCAAAATTTTGCAGATTAGTCACAAAGTCGCGAACTGATTGGCACATTGCGCCCTCTGTGCCATCCATATTGAGAGGCAGGCCGACAACAAGCGTTCTAATATCCCATTCAATCAGCATTTTGATTAAATAAGGGGCATCAAGGCTGAATTTAACGCGCTTATAGGTCTCTTTTGGTGAGATAACAAGCGCACCTTTGGGCGCAAAGGCAACGCCTAAACGCTTTGTTCCGACATCGAATGCCATAAAGGGTCCTCTAATCGGCATTTTTTCGTTATTTTCTGTATTTAAAATATTGCTCATAAGCTTGTAAAGTGCTAGCTTTTAGCCTTAATTGTAAAGATTAATAATGATGTGATTATAGAAGCATGTGTTTTTATAATCAATTGATTTGAAATCATGACAAATGAAGGTTGATAATTAAATGTCTGAAATTACAAAACAAACAGTACAAAAATTGGGTCGTCTTTCTCGCATTCGCATTGAAGAAGGCGAAGAAGAGCATTTGGCAAATGAAGTAACGGGTATTCTTGGCTGGATTGAACAGCTGGGCGAAGTTGACACAGATGGTGTCGAAGCCATGACTGGTGTTTCCAACATGCCATTAAAAGAACGCGAAGATGTCGTTAATGACGGTGGCAAGCAACAAGATGTTTTAAGCAACGCGCCTGAGACAACACAAGGTTACTTTGTAGTTCCTAAAATTGTTGAGTAGATATCAACACACCAAAATTTAAAAAAATCATTCAATAAACGGATAAATGAGATGACAAATTTAACAGATTTAACAATCGCACAAGCTTTAAAAGGGTTAGACGCAAAAGAATTTACAGCCGAAGAGCTCACAAAAGAGCATATTGATGCTTGTGTCGCAGCCAAGGGCTTGAATTGCTTTATTACAGATACACATGAATTAGCGCTTGAGCAGGCAAAGGCTAGTGATGCCCGCCGTGCTTCTGGTAAGGCAGGTAAGCTTGATGGTATTCCATTGGGGATTAAAGATTTATATTGCACAAAAGATGTTCAGACAACGGCTGCCTCTAAAATTTTAGAAGGCTTTGTTCCAACATATGAATCAACAGTGACACAAAATCTCTTTGATCAAGGTGCTGTGATGTTGGGTAAGTTGAACTTGGATGAATTCGCGATGGGGTCATCAAATGAGACATCGGCTTACGGCAATGTGATTAACCCATGGAAGCGCGAAGGCGATGACACTGATTTAGTACCTGGTGGATCATCAGGGGGATCATCGGCGTCTGTTGCAGCCCGCATTGTAATGGGTGCAACAGGAACAGATACAGGTGGCTCAATTAGACAGCCTGCGGCCTTTACAGGGATTTCTGGAATTAAGCCAACATATGGGCGTTGCTCTCGTTGGGGGATTGTTGCGTTCGCCTCATCTCTTGACCAAGCAGGACCAATGGCAAGAACCGTTGAAGATTGCGCGCTGATGTTAGAAGTAATGGCGGGACATGATCCAAAGGATTCAACATCTGTTGATATGCCAGTGCCTGATTTTGCTGCAGCATTAACGGGTGATGTGCGTGGTAAAAAAGTGGGTATTCCAAAAGAATATCGTATGGAAGGCACGCCTGATGAGATTTTACAGCTTTGGGATGATGGTATTAAAATGTTGCAAGAAGCAGGCGCAGAACCTGTTGAAATTTCTTTGCCACATTCAAAATATGCATTGCCATCATATTATATTATTGCACCGGCCGAGGCCTCTTCAAACTTAGCGCGCTATGATGGTGTTCGCTATGGTCTTCGTGTTGATGGCGAGAATTTAAATGATATGTATGATCGCACAAGAGCGGAAGGTTTTGGCGATGAGGTTCGCCGTCGTATCTTAATCGGTACTTATGTGTTATCTGCTGGATATTATGATGCTTATTATAAAAAAGCACAAAGAATTCGCACCCTTATCAAGCAAGACTTTGATCGTGCGTTTGAAAAATGTGACGTGATCTTAACACCAACAGCGCCAAGTGCTGCCTTTGGTATTAATGAGAAAACAGATGATCCATTATCAATGTATTTGAATGATATCTTCACGGTAACTGTGAATATGGCGGGCTTACCAGGGATGTCGGTTCCTGCGGGCTTGAATTCTCAAGGGCTTCCATTGGGCTTACAGATTATTGGTAAAGCATTTGATGAGGAAATGGTTTTAAATACTGGTTATACGATTGAAAAAGCGGCTAACTTTACGGCAAAGCCACAACTTATTCCAAACAGTAAGAAAGCGGCTTAAGTTTTAAAGCGGAGTTCTTTTAAATATGATCATTCCTCAAGCGATATTAGAGCCAATTGATGGTGTGACAATTCGCCAAGCGAGCGAAGCGGATGCGCATCATATTTTAAAGGCTCATCGTGCTTCGATTAGGGGCGAGGGCTCAAAATATTATGATGCTGATATCGTAAAAGATTGGCACAGCGGCTTGACCGAAGATGGTTATATAAGAGCAATGCGCAGAGGCGAGATTTATTTTATTGCGATACGTGATGATGATGGGCTTTGTTTAGGGTTTTCTGGCTCGGTTCCAGAAAAAGGGGATGCGCAAACAGAAGAAGCTTTAAACTCTGGGGCGCAGTATGAAAATGATGAGGGTATCTTTCATGTTGCAACATATGTCCACCCAGAAGGGATTGGAAAAGGTATTGGTGCAGCCCTTTTAAAATGTTCTGAACTATCGGCAAGAGAGCGCGGGGCGACAAAATTTGCGATTGATAGCTCGGTTAATGCAAAACCATTTTATGAGAAGTTCGGCTTTAGAAATTTAGGTAGCCATAATCATGAAATGAGCAGTGGTAAAATGATGAAAAGCTACCGCATGGAAAAAGATTTTTAAATAATTTAAACAAACTTGATTTTGATAAAAAATAAACGGAGAAGAAAGTAAATGACTTATATTGTTGAAGGCGAAACAGGAGATTGGGAAATCGTTATTGGGCTTGAAATTCATGCACAAGTAACGGCAAATTCAAAGCTTTTCTCTGGGGCTTCTACACAATTTGGGGCTGAGCCAAATAGCCAAGTCTCTTTGGTTGATGCGGCAATGCCAGGCATGCTTCCTGTGATTAACTCTTATGTTGTCGAACAAGCGGTTAAGACAGGCTATGGGTTACATTCAAAGATTAATAAAACATCTGTTTTTGAGCGTAAAAACTATTTTTACCCAGATTTGCCGCAGGGCTATCAAATCTCTCAATATGAGCACCCAATTGTTGGCGAGGGCGAGATTGAGATTGATTTAGATGATGGGTCTACAAAAATGATCGGTATTACCCGTCTTCACTTAGAGCAAGATGCCGGTAAATCCCTACATGATCAAAGCCCTGTTAGCTCATTTGTTGATCTAAATCGTTCTGGGTGTGCGCTGATGGAAATTGTTTCTGAGCCTGATATCAGAAGCCCTGAAGAGGCGGCCGCTTATATCAAAAAAATCCGCAGCATTTTGCGCTATTTAGGTACCTGTGATGGTAACATGGAAGAAGGCTCAATGCGTGCTGATGTAAATTTATCTGTCCGTAAAGCGGGCGCAGAATTTGGCACGCGTTGTGAGATTAAAAACGTAAACTCTGTACGTCACGTTATTCATGCAATTGAATATGAAGTAAAGCGCCAAGTTGAATTAATTGAAGATGGCGGCACAGTGATCCAAGAAACACGTCTTTGGGATCCTAATAAGAACGAGACACGCTCAATGCGTTCAAAAGAAGATGCGCATGATTATCGTTATTTCCCATGTCCTGATCTTTTGCCATTGGTGTTAAATGAAGAAATGATGGAGCGCATCAAAAACTCTCTTCCTGAATTACCAGATGAGAAAAAGCACCGCTATATGAAAGATCTTGGTCTATCAACTTATGATGCAGGTGTTTTAACGGCGGAGCGTGAGCGCGCAGAATATTTTGAAGCAGCTTTGGGCGAAGGGCGCGATGCAAAATTAGTTACAAACTGGATCACATCTGAATTGATGGGCTTATTAAATAAATCTGGTCATGATATCGATGAAAGCCCCGTGTCAGCTGAACAGCTTGGCGGTTTGATTGATCTGATTGAAGATGACACAATCTCTGGAAAAATCGCTAAGGATGTTTTCGCTGAAATGTTTGAAACAGGCAAAGAAGCAAGCGTGATTGTTGAGGAAAAAGGCCTAAAACAGGTGACCGATGAAGGGGCGATTGCAGGCATTATTGATAAAGTCATGGAAGCAAACCCGAACCAGCTTGAACAATATCGCTCTGGTAAAGATAAGCTTTTTGGTTTCTTTGTTGGCCAAGTGATGAAAGAAACTGGTGGTAAAGCAAACCCAGCTGTTGTGAATAAGCTCTTAAAAGAGAAATTATAAAAACCTTGACCATATTTTTTAATTATGTATATTTAAAATACATTTTTTAAAAGAAGGTTTCTTTCATGAAGAAAAGATATATTTTAGGTGGAATTTTTTCACTTGCTGCAATTGGTTGTGGTCTATTCGGTTTAAAGGTTTATGGCGATTACAATAAGTCAATCGAAGAACAAAAAGCGATCCATGCGCCCGCATCAACAGAGATTGAACGTTGTATCGAAAATGAGATTTTAACGGACTATCCAGATGCCTTTGGTGGTATTATCAGAGCTGAAGACCGCGTTGAAAATTATCAACAATTTGGCGATTATCTACATTATAGAGATAGAGGCGTTGCAGATGTAACCTCTGTTGAGGTTAGCGTTTCAAGATTGCAAGAGGGGAGCGAAATTCCTGCTGTGTATATCAGAAACATGCAAAACCCAGTGGCTATTATCCCGCCTTATCGCGATTCAATTAGTTGGCTTCGAGATGTGTTACCCGATAGTGAGCGCACAGGGCTCGCTTATGCTAATTTCGCAGGCGAGGATCATATTTTAAGTTTAGGCAATGATGATCCAGAATTATATGAGCGCCAAGCGGATTTGGTAAAGCGCATTCGCGCTTGTGTGCCATAATTTAAATGCAACTATTAAAGTTTTTCAAAACACTCCATTTTAGGGGTGTTTTTTTGTAATGCCTTGATTTTTTGACGCTGTCTTTTAAGCTATTAGATAAGTTACATTTTGATTCGTTTTTAAAAAGGTCATGTCATGGCGTCTCAGCCGCACAAGCAAACTCGTCGAGTATCATTCAAAAATATTCTTTTAGCATCAAGTTTTTTGATGGCTGTAGGGCTTGGCTTAAATACTGCTCATGCAGAAGTTTTGACCAGTAATGCAGAAGTTTTTGCAGGCGCTTCGGGGGATGAGTTGACATTTGTTGATGATAACCCAACCAACGCGACTTTTGACGCAGGCGCTGAAACCATTAGCACGGCGGGTGCGACCAATGTTACATTTACGGGCGATACAGATACTGTCATTACCGTTGATTCAGATGGCGCGTTATTAATTGAAACAGATGTAAGCAGTGATCTGACAAGTGCTGGTGCAAACAGGCAAGGGGTTGTTGATGTCACGGTTGGTGGTGCAAACACAACCATTACTGTTCAGGCTGGCACTAGTGTGAGTGCCACAGGAACGGTTGCAACAGAAGATGCGGATGCAACACATAGTGCTTACGTGGTTCGGGATGGCGCAACGGCAAGTCTGGTCAATGATGGTACAATTTCTTCAACAACCAGCTCCGCTATTTTTGTAGATAATCCAGCCTCGGCCGATATCACGAACAGCGCAACAGGTGTTATCTCAGGCGCTACGACAAGTTCGGCAATTACATTTACCGCTGCAAATGGTAATACCCCGTCGGGAAGTGTTGTGAATAGTGGTTCCATAACAGGTGGAACATCTGCAATTGAATATATCTTAAATGGTGATCCAAGCACAGAAAGCATGATTCATACAGGGGATATCACGAATAATGCAGGGGCGACAATCTCGGCAAGTAGTGGTCCTGCTTTATTTATTGGCGATCGTGTTACTGTAACAGGAGACATCACAAATGCGGGTACTGTCACAACCGATGTAACAGGAGGAGCTGTTAGTTTAATTCAAGGAACATTGGCAGGTGCTTATGATTTTAGCGCATCAGAAAATACATCTGCCTCAACCCATATCGTTACAGGTCAAATTCAAGGCGCTACAACGCTAAGTACAACGCAAAGTGATACAATTATTCTATCTGGAACAGGTGCAAGACTTGGCGATATTATTGGTGATGCTACTCAAACTCATACAATTTGGGCAAGAGATTTAACAGCCGTTGAAAATAATGGAACAGCGGCAACTCTTGGCACAGTTTTCCTTGGTAATGACAATGCAGGGGATAACAATTCAACGATTTCAAATATCTCTGTTTTAAATATTGATGGCGGTACGGTTACAATTGATATTGACGTAAGCGCGTTTCAGGTTGATACAATTGACATTGCCTCCGGTGCTGTTCTTGATAATGATTCATTTGCAAATTTAGATGTTGATACCTTGAATTTATCAGGGGGTGTTGTTGGGGATATGAATTTTTCCAATGATACGACTGTTAATGTTTTGCAAGGTGCACAAATCGCCTCTAATTTGACTGGTTCTGGGGCTACCGATGTTATTAATTTTGATTTAAATACTAATCAAACACTCTCTCTTGGGGGGAATGTTAATAACTTTGAAACGGTTAATATCAATTCAGGGATGATTAATACAGGCTTTTCAAGGATTGAGTTTTCTGATGTTGTTACAATTGCGCAAGGCGCAACGCTTAATATCAGTAGTGCCAATAGTTATCAGTCTGATTTAACGGTCGTGAATGGCACTTGGGTGACAGCGATTTCTTCAACCGTATCTGGAACAGTGGATCTAAACTCAACAGGTGTGATTTCTGGTAACTTTTCCATGGATGGCCAAGCGGGCACTCAGATTTTAAATTTAAATGGTGGTTTAATCACTGGCGCTGTTGATTTAGATGGTAGTGGTAATGATGTTGTAAATGTTAATTCTAATTATACAACGCAATCTACATTCTCCAATGTTGATGATATCATTGTTAATAATGGCGGTATTTTTACAATTAATGTTGATCACGGGATTGGTCAGGATTTGGTCGATTTTACAATTAATAATGGCGGTCGATTGGTTATTGATGCGAATGTTGATAACACCACATCAAACGGTGTTTTAACCAATAATGGTCGTTTAGACGTTTATAATGGGCATATTTTATCAATGAATACTCAAGCCGCAGGCACAGGGGAATATAGATTCCAAGTGGAAAGCGGTGGCGATGCGGGGAGCTATGGGCAGATTGTTTTAACAGGTGGCGGCGCAACGCTTGATGGCAGTAATGTTGTGATTGAAGTGTTGGGCGCTAATCTTAATGACGGCGATGAGATGCTGGTTTTCAGTGGTAACGGGATTGCCGCTACTATTACAAATGGTGCACAAGTTACAGATAACTCATTTTTATATACATTTGAGCTTGTTGATGGCTCGGCATCCACCGATGCAGATTTAACAGGGACTGATAATACGGATATTTTGGTTCGTGCAACAGCAGAGACGATTCAAAATGCAACATCAGCCTCGCCAACAGCCGATAAGAACACGGCGGCCGTTGCTCGTTTCATTGATCGCCAAGACTTTACAACGACAACAGAATTTCAAAATTACGCAGATAGCTTATCAACAGCCTCAACATTGGCGGAATTAACAACATTGGTTAATTTAGCAGCACCAACCATGGATGGGGGAGATGTTTATAATCTGATTGATGTTGCGGACCAAACAATTGACAACAGCTTGCAACGCTTGGATACCCTGCGCAGTGGCGAATATAAGGGCTATTTGACGGGGATGTCAGCAGGAAACCGAATGACCAACTATGGTAAGGTCTGGGGACAGTTTTTTGGAACAAAGTTAGAGCAAGAAAACCGTGACAATATTTCAGGGTATGAGTCAACAAGCTATGGTTTTACCTTTGGTATTGATACAGGAAACTCTTTTGATGACGGTGTCGTCGGGGCGAGCGTGAGCTATGCTGATACAAAAGTAAAAACAGATAATGCTAACAGAACAGAACGCGATATCGATACATTGCAGATGAATTTATATGGCGAATATTATCTTGATGACTATGTCTATTTAGATGGTTTAATCGGTGTTGGGATTAATACAATCGACCAAGCCCGCTATAATGTTGGTGGTACTGGCGATGTGACAACGGCCACTTATGACGCTATTCAATATACGGCACGTGCTGGCTTGGGCTTTGCCTTTGAAGACGGGGGCTGGGGCTGGCAACCAAAAATCTATACGCGCTATACCGGTTTAGATGCAGAAAGCTATCAAGAGTCAGGCACGTTAGCCCTTGATATGAACCCTGAATACCACCAAGTCCTTGATGTGGGTTTAAGCAGTGAATTTTCATACCATCATGAGTTCCGCTATGGCGATGTTATAAAACCAAGGGTTAAGCTTGGGGTTGAATATGACGTTATTGGAAACCCTATTGAGGCCGAAGTTGGATTTGTTGGAAGCCCTGGGGCGTTTTATACAGTGGGAGCAGATCCTGCGAAGCTGAATTATTATGTCGGGACTGGCTTAACATACTTCACTGTTGAAAGCTGGGATTTCTCGGCTGATTATGTCGGTTCATTCCGCTCTGAGCAAACGGCGCATTCAGGCATTTTAAAGCTGACCTATAATTTTTAAAAAACATGGCTGATTATCAACATCTCTATGACACAGTTTTGGCGTTTATTGAAGAACGTTATAAAGGTGCTCCAGATGGCGCAGCCGGCGTAATCTTGGAAAATGATGAAATCATTATTGGTACCGCACCGGATTATTATAATCACGGCGTTTCGGTGTGTCATGAAACGGGTGCTTTTTTAGAAGCTTATAAAAGAGATATTCCTATTAAAGCAAGCATGTGCCTTTATAAAGATGAAACGGATCAAGTTTTCATTTTGCCACCTTGTGGTGTTTGCAGAGAGCGTTTGCGCGATCATGGAACAAATATTGTAGCGGCTGTGCCAAGTAATGATGGGGTGAATAAATTTGAAATGATCTCATTAGAACAGCTTTGCCCACATGACTGGGTGACCGCCTATGAAAATCAGAAAAAGAATTCATCATAAATATAGATTCAAAGCTTGATTTAATTGGGATTTGATATTAATTTGGGTTTTCGATTGTTCAGCATAAAGATTGAGCACATGTTTGGAGACGTGGCTGAGTGGCTGAAAGCGCTCCCCTGCTAAGGGAGTATGTGGATAATACTGCATCGAGGGTTCGAATCCCTCCGTCTCCGCCATTTTATTCACTTCCTTTTATTTAT
>PBIV01000035.1 GCA_002720935.1 Rickettsiales bacterium
TGGAACGTTCAAGTTTTCTGCCTCTTGTTTTGCACCAGCATGGCCAAATATATGATCTGTTTCACCACAATTTGTGCAGATATGATAACTCATATTCTCAATGATACCTAAGATTGGAGTGTTTGTTTTTTCAAACATTTTCAAGCCTTTGCGTGCATCAATTAAAGCAATATCTTGGGGTGTTGAGATGATGACAGCACCCGTTAACTTTAATTTTTGTGAGAGCGTTAATTGAATATCGCCAGTCCCAGGGGGCAGATCAATGAACAAATAATCAAGTTGGCCCCAATCAACATCACGGTAGAGTTGTAAGAGGGCTGATTGAACCATTGGCCCGCGCCAAATTAAGGGCGCATCCTGATCAATCATAAAACCAATTGAGATGAGCTTAATACCATGAGCCTCAAACGGTTGTATTTTACCGTTATCCGTTTGTTTTGGTTTTTGCCCTTGCAGCCCAAATAAATTTGGTACAGATGGCCCATAAATATCAGCATCAAGAAGCCCAACTTTATACCCCATTTGCGCTGTCATACAGGCGATGTTCGAGGCAATTGTTGATTTACCAACCCCGCCTTTAGCAGACGAAATTGCAATGATGTTTTTTGCAAAATCAGGTATTTGTGGTTGTGCTATGGGCTGTTTTTTTGGGGGCTCTTTTTTAAGTGTAATTAAAATCTTTAAATCATTGTTTTTTAAAAATTTTAAGGCTTCTCGCTCAACGATTTGTCTAATCTCTTCAGCTTTTTCTTTAAAAGGCATTGGGATTTCTAAAAGGCACGTGACTTGGCTATCATTAAAAGATAATCCTTGAAGAAAGCCGTGATCTTTAATGCTTTTACCACCAAAGAGAGCTGAATTAATCGCCACTTTTAATTTTTCTAAATCTGGTTTTTTCTTAAAAAACATTTTTAATCAATATCTTGTTGGTCAATTATTGTTTTAAATCTTGTTCTACTTTTAAGCTAAATTGCATCAATAAAAAAGCCTATTTCAATATTTTTTACTTTTGATTTTGATAGGGAAGAGAATTCATGCTAGAAATAGAGCGTTTCAAAAATCTAAATTATAAGGACGTTAAAACATGTCTGGGAATAACAAAGGCCCTTGGGGACAGCGCCCCAATCGCGATAAGGATACGAATAACCCATGGGGAGATCGTAAAAAGAATCGAGCTTCTAATTCGGGCTCTGATGATTTTGATGAGTTATTTGAAAAAATTAATGAGTTTTTCTCAAAATTAAGTGGTGGCGGTAATAAAAACGGTGGCGGTAATAGAAATGGTAGCGACAATGGTGTTGGCGCCTTTAAGATGCTTGTTTTTTACTTAGCCTTAGGTCTTTTGGTGGTTTGGTTAGCCAGCGGTTTTTACCGTGTTCAACCAGAAGAGCAAGCGGTTGTTTTAAGATTTGGCGAATGGAATAGAACACAAACAGATTCAGGTTTGGGATATCATTTACCATGGCCAATTGAAACGGTTAGCAAGCCAAATGTAACGTTCCAACGCCGTATCGAGATCGGCTTTAGAGGCGATCTTTCAAGACGTGGTCAAAGAGCTTCATATGTTGGCATTCAAGATGTTCCAAAAGAAAGCTTAATGGTAACGGGCGATGAAAATATCATTGATATTGATTTTGTTGTCGTCTGGTCTATTAAAGATGCGAAGTCATATCTTTTCAATATTCGTGATCCAGAAGGTACATTGAAAAAAGTGGCAGAAAGTATGATGCGCGAAGTGATCGGTCAAACTGATATTCAGCCGGCCTTAACACAAGCTAGAACACAGATTGAAAGCCGTACAAAACAGCTTATTCAAGAAACATTAAACAGCTATGATGCTGGTGTTGCAATCGAAACGGTTCAGCTTCAAAAAGTGGATCCTCCAGGTCAAGTTGTTGATGCCTTTAACGAGGTACAAAGAGCGAGAGCTGATAGAGAGCGTCTTCGTAACGAGGCCGAAGCGTATCGTAATGACATTATTCCAAGAGCGCGTGGTCAAGCAGAACAACTTATTCAAGAGGCTGAAGCGTATCGTGAAAAAGTTGTCAACCAAGCAACGGGTGATGCCTCACGCTTTACATCTGTTTTAAAATCATATTCTCAAGCCAAAGAAGTAACTGCCAAGAGAATGTATTTAGAAACACTGGAAAAAATTTACGGCAATGTTGATAAGGTAATCGTCGATGATCAAATCGGTGGTAGTGGCTTGGTTCCATTCCTTCCAGTGAATGATGTCACTAAAAACAGTAAAAAGAAATAACAGCACGGATAACTAAAGGATAAATTCATGATTAGTAAAATTGTTAATCCCATCGTTGGAATTATTATTGGTTTGGCTGTTGTTATTGCCTCACAATCTGTGTTTACAGTGAATGAGACACAACAGGTTATTGTTTTACAATTTGGTAACCCAGTTCATGTTTACCAAGAACCAGGCTTAAAATTTAAAATTCCATTTGTTCAAAACTTGAAATATATTGATAGCCGTATCTTGGAAGTTGATCCAGAGCCAGAAGAGCTTCTTCTTGCCGATCAAAAGCGCTTGGTTGTTGATACATTTTTGCGTTACAAGATTTCAGACCCGCTTTTATATTATAAAACTCTAAATTCTGAAAATGCCGCGAAAAGACGTCTTCAAGAACAGGTAAACTCTTCATTGAGAAGTAATTTGGGTAAAGTGAATTTACCTGATGTTTTATCATCGGTTCGTACAAGTATCATGGCGCAAATTCAAGAGGAAGTGAATGCGGATGTTGAGCGCCTTGGCCTAACTGTGGCGGATGTTCGTATCGTTCGTGCTGATTTACCCACTGAAACCAGCCAAGCGATTTATGCAAGAATGGTCTCAGAGCGTGAGCGTGAAGCTTCAGAAGCAAGAGCGCAAGGTCAAGAGATGGCACAGCAAATTCGCTCAAAAGCAGAGCGTGAGAGAACCGTTCTAATTGCGGAAGCAGAGAAAAAAGCACAGATCACACGTGGTGTGGGCGATGAAGAGGCAATTAAAATATATGCGGATGCTTTCCAGCAAGACGAAGAATTTTATGGCTTTTATCGTTCTTTAGAAGCTTACAGAAAAAGCATGAATAAGGATAACACAACGCTTGTTCTATCGCCAGAAAGTGAGTTTTTCAGGTTCTTAAAAGATAAAAGATTAGGGCAGTAAGCTCATATCTTTAGCCTTGCTTTTTATCATGGTTGAGCCATCTTTATTGTATTCGGGTGTAAATCTATTTTTTAAAAATCATTAAAGGAGTTCTTTAAAGATGATTGCGAGCAAAAAATTTATTTTAAAGTCTATCATAGCATCATTCTTTATGGTCTTTGTTGTTGTGGGTAATGCCCATGCGATGAGGCCTGATACAACGATTGCTGACTTATCAGAAAGACTTCTTCCATCAGTTGTTAATATCTCAACAACTGAGAAGGTCGTTGAAAATGAGCGCGCCAGACGAAACCCATTTCTAAATGAGAGATCACCATTCCCTGAAGGCTCACCTTTTAATGATTTATTCGATCAATTCTTTGAACAATATGGCGGTCAACAGCCACAATCAAATCCTGATGAACAAAATGATAACAAAAAGCCAAGAGAATATAATCGACCGCTATCTTTAGGGTCTGGTTTTATTATTGATGCAGAAAAAGGGTATATTGTTACAAATAACCACGTCATTGATGGTGCGGATGAAATCAAAGTTACACTGCATGATGATACGACATTGGATGCGAAAATCATCGGTAGTGATGATAAAACAGATGTTGCTCTTATTCAGGTTGAGACAGATCATCCCTTAAAAGCTGTCCCATGGGGAAGTAGTGATGATATGCGTGTTGGTGAATGGATCATTGCAATTGGTAATCCATTTGGGTTGGGCGGAACTGTGACAACAGGAATTATTTCTGCCAGACAGCGTGATATTAATGCTGGGCCCTATGATGATTTTATTCAAACAGATGCTTCAATTAACCGCGGGAATTCAGGTGGACCAATGTTCAATATGAATGGCGAGGTTATTGGTATCAACACAGCGATTTTCTCGCCTACTGGTGGGTCTGTGGGGATTGGTTTTGCAATTCCATCACAAATGGCCAAGTCAGTTGTAAAACAACTTGTTGAATTTGGTCGCACAAGGCGCGGATGGTTGGGGGTTCAAATTCAAACAGTTACCGAAGATATAGCAGAAAGTTTAGAGCTTGAAAAAGCACAAGGTGCTTTGGTTGCCAATGTCACAAAAGATAGCCCAGCGGATAAGGCAGGCTATAAGGCGGGCGATGTGATTTTAACATTTGATGGTCATGAAATTGATCAGATGAAATCTTTGCCTCGTATCGTTGCAGAAACAGAGATTGATAAGACTGTGAAATCTGTTGTCTGGCGTGACGGTAAAAAACAGACTTTAAACGTTAAAGTTGGCGAATTGGATGTTGAGGAAGACAAGCCTGAGGCATCGGCAGAAGAAGAGCCAAAAGAGCAAAAGAAAACCAAAGAAGCAGTTTCTTTATCAAAACTAGGCTTAAAGGTTAAAGATATCGAAGCACAAGACCGTATGAAATATGATCTCTCAGACGAGTTAGAAGGCGTTTTGATTGTTGATGTTGACCGCTCTTATCAAGCAGCACGCAAACGCGTTGGTGCGGGCGCTGTCGTTACAGAGTTTAACCAAAAGAAGGTAAAGTCTGCCACTGATCTTGAAAAAGCTTATGAGAAGGCTGTTAAGGATGGGAAGAAAACAGTGCTTCTTCTTATTGATCAAGCAGGCATGACACGCTTTGTTGCGTTAAAATTAGAAGAGTAATTAAGACGAAGTTCAAATGAAAAAGCCCCACTCAAATTTGGTGGGGCTTTTTAATATCTGGATATTTTTATCTAGTCACAAAAAACGATCTCGTCATCTCTAAAACCTTGGGCATAGAGAAGGGAGGTTAAATCAGTGTGATTGATTTGGAAACGGGCGGCTTCTTTCAAGATATCTTTGCCATAGTAAGCAAAACCCATATTGCAATATTGCATCATAAAACGATCATTGGCGCCATCGCCAACGGCAATGGCCTGATCTTCTTCACGACCAAAGCGGGCAAGAACACGGCGGATAATGCGCCCTTTTTCTTCGCCATCTTGGATTTTACCAGAAAGCTCGCCTTGAATAGTATTGTCACGCACGATTAAGTGATTACCATGATGTTCATCAAAGCCAAGTTTATTGGCCAATGTCTCTGTCACATGGGTAAAACCACCAGAGATTAAAACACAATATGCACCATTGCGTTTCATTGTTTTGATAAGCGTATTTGCACCTTTGCTGATTGGAAGGTCATTTGCGATTTCTTCCAACATCTCAATTTTTAAGCCTTTAAGCTCTGCAACACGTTTTTTTAAAGAATCCTTATAGTTGAGTTTACCGCGCATGGCTTGATCCGTAATCTCTGCAATTCTTCGTGCAACTTCTGGATCAAGGTTTAAAGCTAAACGATCCAGAGTTTCTTCTGAAACGATGGTTGAATCCATATCACAGAATAAAAACATTTTTTTACGGTTATCATCAAGCGGGTCAACTTCAAAGACATCAACGGCCATATCTTTTGGAACCTCAATAGGATCTCTTGTAATGATTTCACAAGCCTTGTTTTTAGACAGCCAACCTTTTCCAAGGGGCTTGAATTGTTCAACCCATTTATCATCAATTGAGCATTTATCCGTATTCGCGACAATCACATATCTGTGGGCGTTTGCATTTGACATTTTAACTATATAATCCTCTATCCTTAAGAGTGTAGCGCTTGATTAATCTTATTTTTAGCTGCTTGCTCTTATATAAATTTGTAAATATTTTTTGGTATGTGTATATATTCATACAGAGTATTTTAGTATTTTACAAGATTATGGGATAAAAAAATTGCCAAAAAGCACTGAAAATAGACAAAAAAATGCAATTCTTGTCTTTGGGCCAACGGCAAGTGGTAAAACCAGTTTTGGAATATCTTTAGCACAAAGTCTAAAAAATAAGGACCAATCTTTAAAGCCAGTCATTTTAAATGCTGACTCCTTACAGATTTATAAAGGCTTGCCCATTTTAACTGCGTGCCCAACTAGAGAAGAGTATGACACTCTGCTCCATGAACATTTTGAAATATTGCACCCAAACCAAGCAATGTCAGTGGGCGAGTGGTGGCAAATGACAATGTCTTACCTTCAGGCGATGGATCAAAACACAATGCCTATTATTATTGGTGGCACAGGGTTTTACTTAAAGTCATTTGTTGAGGGGCTTCCCAATACACCGGAGGCTGATTTTGAAATTCGTGAGGCCTTAAACCAAGAACAAGAAGAAATCGGACAAGAAGCGTTTTATAAGAAATTAGAAGTGCTGGATCCACAAATGGCTGAAAAATTAGAGCCAAATGATAAACAACGTGTGTTAAGGGCGATGGAAGTTTTAAAGAGCACAGGCAAAAGCTTGTCTTGGTGGCATTCCCAACCACCCAAAAAACCTGACTTTGAGATTAACACCGCTTACATTCAGCTTAGTCCAGATCGAGAATGGCTTTATGAACGCTGCAATAGGCGCTTTGATTTAATGGTCGGGGATATTGATGCTGACAATAGTGTTTTGACCGAGATTGATAGTTTTATTGAAACATATGGATCAGATGATTTTGATTTATGCAGAAAGGCCATTGGTTTTGATGAATTGAAGAAGTTTCAAACGGGCGATCTTGATTTAAATGAAGCCATTGAAAAAGCAAAACAGAGAACAAGAAACTATGCCAAACGTCAATCAAGCTGGTCAAGAACCCAGATGAATTTTGAAAAAGACGTTGCCTTTTGGCGTTCTTTGCCCGAAAATTTCTATACACAGAATCAAAATATAAATGATTTAGCAGATCAGATTTTAAAAAAATTAAAGCAGTAACAAGGGAAAATTAAAATGCGTAAAATTGGGGTCATTGGCGGGATGAGCTGTGAGTCATCCGTTCTTTATTATAAGTTAGCAAACAAACAGGTTAGAGAAAAATTTGGTGGGCTTGTATCGCCAAAGATTTTAATTAACTCAGTTAACTTTGCGGAAGTACGAGAGATGCAGACAAGCGGCGATTGGGATGGTGCTGGTCGTTTTTTAGCCGAAGAGGCATTAAATCTTCAAAAAGGGGGTGCAGATATTGTTTTGCTTGCAACCAATACAATGCATAAGGTTGCTCATTTTATAGAGGATGCTTTAGATGTGCCTTTTCTTCATATTGCTGATGCGGTGGCGGTAAAATTAAAACAGGCAGGCGTTAGCACAACAGGGCTTTTGGGCACGCGCTATACGATGATTGATGATTTTTATAAAAAGCGCCTTAAAGCCAATCACAATATTGAAACGGTCATTCCAGATGAAAAATATATTGATAAGATTGATTCAGTAATTTTTGATGAACTTTGCCAAGGTCTTGTAGAAGATAAATCAAGAGAGCTTTATAAGGCCGCGCTTGAGGACTTAAAGGCAAAAGGGGCTGGTGCTGTTATTTTGGGCTGTACGGAAATCGGGATTTTAATTAAGCAAACAGATAGCTTGTTAAAAACGGTATGCTCAACACAAGCGCATATCGATGTTGCCCTTGAGTATTCTTTAAGCGATAAATCTATTGAAGATGTTCTTGGTTTAAATGCAGAGGTGGTTTTAAAAACGGCTTAATAAACCTGAAGACCGTATTTTGTATAGCTGCCCCAATCATGTCCATCTTCGGTGCGAAGAAGGTATAAACGATAGCTTTGGCCACGCTTTTCACGGTAATACTCATCAAAGGCATGGGCTAAAACACGCTGATCACGGTAAGAAAGAGCTTTAAATCGAGGTGTAATTGTGACAAATCCGATGCTCGCTGTGGCGGCAATCTCTTTAATAATCTTTTTATCCAACGCACTTTTGACGAGTGCGCTACTGTTAACACGGCCCAGTTCCAAACCTTCAGAAGAGTTCGTCCATTGATAAGGGTGGGCGTGGTCTAACGGCCTAAACGCATAATCGCCAGAAAATCCGTTATGGTGTTTTTGATGAAATTCAAATGGCGGGGTCACATCATAAAATACAATATCTGCGTGTGATGATGAGGCTGTCATCAAGAGAATAGCTAGTGTTAGAGCAAATTTTTTCATGGCCAAAATGTCTTTAAATTAATGTTCTATTAACGTAGAACATACTATAATAGAATATAACTAATAAGAAAATAGTTAAGAAATTTTTTTAAGAAGTAAAAAAAGGAACTTAATATGGTGTCAGATGCAATTTCGGCTTCATTGCAGGGAATGCAAACTCAAAGGGTGGCGGTTAACAAGGCTGCTGAGAGTATTGCAAATTACCAAATAGAAGCTCAAAATCAGAAAAACAATATTCAACAAGCCACTCAAAATTATTTTGAGGCTGGCGCTAATGTTACGCCACCTTCGGCTTTACAAGCACAAGAAGCGCCTCAAGAAAACTCTTTATCAGCAACAGTTGAGCCTGCAAGTTTAGAACAAGATGTTATTAAACTTATTGAGGCAACCAATTTATATGAGGCAAATGCCGCCGCTTATAATATGGCCAGAGAAGCAGAACAAAGTGTTTTGGATATCTTAAGCTAGCTTTTTTTCAAATAAACAAATTATAAAAGTTCTTGTCTTACGGTTTTTTGAGCCGTAAATTAAATGTGGTTTTAAAGATTCCTCATTTATAAGGACGGTTTTTCATGGAATTATTTCCTTCTGCGTTTATGACATTCGTCATTTTCTTCCTCATTTTAGGTATAGTTGTAATTTTTGCTGGGGTAAAGGTTGTGCCTCAAGGCTCGCAATGGACAGTCGAGCGCTTTGGGCGTTATACCCACACACTTAGACCTGGCTTAGGGTTGATTGTTCCTTTCTTAGATCGCGTGGGACGTAAGATCAGTATGATGGAAACGGTTTTGGACGTACCGTCTCAAGATGTGATTACAAAAGATAACGCAACTATCCGCTGTGACGGGGTTGTGTTCTTCCAAGTTGTTGATGCACCAAGAGCAGCCTATGAGGTGCGTAATTTGGTCTTAGCGATCACAAATTTAGCCCTGACAAATTTAAGAACCGTGATTGGTAGCATGGATTTGGATGAAGTTTTATCAAAGCGTGATGAAATTAACGCAAGACTTTTAACAATCGTTGATTCTGCAACAAACCCTTGGGGGATTAAAGTTACACGTATTGAGATTAAAGATTTGATGCCACCACGCGATATTACAGAAGCGATGGCAAGACAGCTTAAAGCGGATCGTGAAAAGCGTGCGGAAATCCTTCAAGCGGAAGGGGAGAAGCAGGCTGCTATTTTACGTGCTGAGGGTGCTAAACAATCAGAGATTTTAACAGCTGAAGGGCGCCGCGAAGCAGCCTTTAGAGATGCCGAAGCGCGTGAGCGTGAGGCAGAAGCCGAAGCAAAAGCAACCGAAATGGTATCGAAAGCTGTTGCCGAAGGGGATGTTCAGGCGATCAATTACTTCATCGCACAAAAATATGTGAAATCATTAGAAAGCATGGCGTCTGCAAACAACTCGAAAGTCGTATTTATGCCATTAGAAGCATCAAACTTAATTGGCTCAATTGGCGGTGTTGCTGAATTGGCGAAAGAAGCATTTGGTAAAACAGGTTCATAATAGAGTTTTTAAGATAAGGATATAAAAGATGGAAGAATTACTGACATATCTTTGGCAAGAAAGCCACTGGGCATGGTGGGCGACATCTGTATTGCTCTTAGGATTAGAAGTTATTCTTCCAACTTTCTTCCTATTATGGCTTGGTGTGGCTGGTGTAATTGTGGGCTTTTTAGTTTTCTTCTTCCCAGAGTTAGGCTGGCAGAATGAAGTCATTATCTTTACGGTGTTAGCGATCATTGTGACAGTCTTGGGGCGTCGTTATTTTAGACCAAGCGAAACACAAACAGACCGCCCGCATTTAAATAAGCGTGGGGCTGACTTAATCGGGCGCACGATGGAGCTTGATGAAGCATTTAAAAATGGCGAAGGTAGATTAAAAGTTGGTGATAGCCATTGGACAGCTCGTCTGAAAGAAGGCGATGATGACCTTAAAAAAGGCACGAAGGTTAAAATTTTAGACATTGATGGCGCAACAATCATTGTCGAAGAAGCTTAATTCTTGCTCTGTTTTTAATATCTTGGATACTTTTTTTCAAAAAAACTATTTATCTATTTGTCTTATATGTGTCACTTGGTAAAATATGTGAAGAGAATCACTATTTAACAAGAAATTAGGTTCGATTTAGACCCCATGTGGAATAAAATTAAAAGTAAAATCCCCTTTTTCGGTAAAGGCGAGCCTAAGAAGTTCGGTGTTTTAGACACGCGCTTTTTCTCATTTATCACACCAATGATGATTTTTATCGTAATTGTTGTTGTCGCTATTGTTGCGTCGAACATTGAAACTGTTATGGACTTCTTTGCAACCAACGAAGCGTTGAACGGTTTGATTATTGGTCTTTTACATTATGGTGTTTTTCGTATCTTTAAACAAAACTGGGATCTTCGTGTGACGGCTAAGTTTTTGAAAAGCTTGGATCAAGCAGCAGAAGATTATGATGAAATCCCAGAAGAAAAGATTGCAGAATTTAAATCAAAACTTTTAAAGCAGGGGCGCCTTGTTAACATTATTCAAATGCAGCAATGTATTGAAAAAATGGAAGATTTTGGCCGTATTCAATTTACAGATAATGATGCCCGCTTTATTAAATCAAAAATGGGTTTTCGTTTAAATAATGAACGCGCTGGCATTAACTTTATTGCGGGTCTACTCGTTATGTTAGGTCTATTGGGTACGTTCTTAGGTCTATTGAATACAATTGATGCGATTGGTAACGCGCTAGGTGTTATGTCAGATTTGAAAGATGCCTCTGGTATGAATAAATTTATCGCGGCTCTAGCAGCACCACTACAAGGTATGGGTTTGGCGTTTAGTTCATCGTTATTCGGACTCTCTGGATCTTTGATGATTGGTTTCTTTACATGGTTATCTGGGGATTCACAAAACCGCTTTATGGAGGATGTGTCTCGTTGGATTGATAACCTAATCCCGCGCTTTGATCCGAAGAAAATTCCATCTAAGCAAATGCAAAAAGCACCATCTCAAGATGAGATGAAGGTTTGGTTATCTGGCTATGTTTATTTGGCGAATAAAACCAATCAAAAACTTGGGCGTCTTTATGATCTTTTAAATGTTCTTGCACAAACAGGCATTGAAGCGAATAAAGGAACCAAGCAAATGGTTTCTGTTAGTGCGGAGACCAAAGAAGTTATCAGACAGATTTCGGAAGCCTTCTCAAGAGATATTGAAGGCAGAGAAGAGTTTTTCAAAGGTATTGGTGCTTATGTCGGCAATATGGATGGTAAGTTATCTCAGCTTGTTTCAAGTGTTGATAATGCAAGACAAGGTTTTGCCCAGCAGATGGAAGAGGCTTTATCCAATATTTCCCAAAGTATTGAGAGTTTTTCCGATAAGATGCCTGATTTCGCGGGTGATGGTGAGCGCCAGAGCAAGGCGATGGAGCAACTTGTCCAAGAAATTCATATGATTAAACGTGCAGGCGATCGCTTTAGATCTGCACAGCTAAGATTAAGTGATGAGCTTGGCGTACTTGCAACTGTATTACAAGATACAACGCAAGATAACGCCCGTGTCCACGATATTATGGATCGTGTTGATGGCTCACTAAAAGAGATTGTAAGTTTGAGAAAAGTCTTACAAGCAGGAGTGGGTAAATCTTCTGGCTTTGTTAAGGATGGAGAATTTTCTCAAAACAAAGAGAATTTAAAATAAAAATATAAGTTATTAAACTAAACAAGAAGAAAGAGAATTGTTATGTCCGGAGGCGGTGACGATAACGATTTATCAGCTATTGCGTGGCCTGGGTTCGTGGATATTTTATCCTCGGTCGTTATCATGTTCGTATTCTTCGTTCTTCTTGTGTCCGTGGCGCTTTATTTCCACGTTATTACCTATAAAGCCAAAGTTCAAAAGGATGCGGTAAACTTGGCGATGGAAGCGGTCTCAAAGGTTAAAACAGACGATCAGAAAATGTTAGAGAAGTTTTATACAGATGCCCCTAAGGCGACATCAAAGAAAACAGAAGATTCTAAGACTGAATCTGATTTGATCTTGGATTTGAAACAAAGAAATATAGCATTAGAAAAGACAGTTGAATCATTGGAGAAAAAATTATTCCAATCACGATCAGAGTTTACGGAATCAGAGTTTCAGGAAATCAAAGAAGATCCTGAAAATGGTAAATTTATTATTTTCTTTGGGGCTGATTCAATTACGCTTACAACCGATACACAAGAAAAGCTTGAAGCCTTTATTGCTAAAATGGGGGAAAAATACGACCTTAAATCAGCACCTGGTGCGATTAAGGCGGGGGTCTCAAGGCAGTCGCCAACAAGAGCTGCGGCAAGAAAATTATCCGTTGCAAGAATGTTGAATACACGTAACTCATTCATTGAAACAGGCTTTAATATGAAGAATTTATCGATTGAGATTGAGCCAGACAGGTCAATTGATGGCGATTATTTATGGGTAGAAATTTCAATTGGAGAACAAGCAGGAGAAGGAGAATAATGCGAGATAAACATATTATTTTGTTAGCATTAATTGCGTTCTTATTAAGTGCTTCTTTTAATCATAGTGTGAAAGCCAATGAGCCATTTGAGTTGTCATTATCGTCGGCTATTTTATTTGCGTTGAACAATAACCCCGATGTCGGTATTGCAAAAGAGCAAGAAAGACAAGCCCACTATTCAATTGATGAGGTTCGGGCAACGCTTTATCCGCAAGCTGCGATCACGGCCAATATGGGGATGCAGTATAATGATCCTGCTGCGGGGCTAACACCAGTGACAAGTGATGTTCGAACAACAAATGAGATTAGCTTTTTAATTTCACAAAATGTTTTTGATAGCTTTGCCACTTTAGAGGAAATTAGACAAACTAAAGAGCAATATAAGTCATCAACATATGGTACCGAGTTAGAGCGTCAAAGCGTTATGGTTGATGTTGTGACCAATTATTTAACAGTTTTACAGGCTCAAAAAGATTTAACCTTACAAGAAAAATTCATTCTTGATATGGAAGACTTGGTTGGACAGATCAGGCTGCAATATGAGGCGGGGGCGGCTGCAAAATCTAAACTTGATTATGCAAGTGCGCGATTGGCCTTTGCGAAAAGTCAGCTTACAACAGCCAGATCAACTTATCGTGATACAATTAGTGAGCTTGAAGCAATTACTGGTAAGCTTCCTGATTTTAGGGCTATTGAACCAGATTTCTTATATGCACAAAAAGCATCTCTTGATGATTACATCAATTATGTTTTTAAAAACAACAAAGAGCTTTTGCAAAATGAAGCGGATAAAAGGGCTTTGGAACACTCGCTTTATGCGGAAAAAGCATCTCTTATGCCAAGACTGACGCTTAACGTCTCTGGCGCACAAAAACAAGATGATGGAGGGCGAACAGGTCTAAACCGTGAAGGCAAGATCGATTTGCAGTTAAATCATACTCTTTATGATGGTGGGGCTAGCCGTATTGCACAAAAGAAGATTTTATCACAAATTAAAGAGCTACAGTTTAATGATGTTCGCCTTGCAAAAGACCTGAGACGAGACGTAAAGCAGTTATATAACCAGCTTACGGCATCAGAAGAAAATCTTATTATTAATGCCGAAGAAATTCAGGCTAACAAAGATTTGCAAAAACTTAACAGACAGAACTTCGAATCAGGTAGTATTGACATCATTGAGTTAATTGAAGGTGAAGAAAGGCTAGTTGCTGCGAAAACAAGAAAGCATCAATTGGTTACTGATATATATAGAAATACATATGAGCTCCTTTTATTAATTGGTTTATTGGACAAGGATTATTTTTGTAGAACATGTTAAGAGCTATAAAAAAATATCGTAAAACTTTCCTTAGTGGCTTGGTTGCATTTGGCACTTTGTTGTGCTTGCAAGCGCCTGCTGATGCCGCAGAAGGATGGGGCAATGTTCGTAGCGTCAGTGATCAGTGTTTTGTTGAAAGAGACGTTGCGGGTGTCGGTAAAACAATGATTTACAATAAAGACACAGCTTTTGGGTTTGTCTTTGTTTTTGATGAAGCATTTCAATTATCTGATGAAAGACCAGTTGCAACATTTGTTAAAAGTGATGGGTTCTCTGATTTCTTTAAATTACAGAAAAAAGGCGAGAATATAGCTACCTTCGATGTTCCAGTTGGTTATTTCGATCTGAATAAGCCTGCTAATATCCGTGAGATTATTTTATACAGCCCAACGTCTCAATCTTCATTTCCTCTGGCGATGGATAATGCTTATTTTAGAAAATTATCAAACTGCGATATTCGCCCAATTCAAGAAAGAAACACAGATGGAGAAACCTTAGAGCTTTCAAAAGTTCGTGAACAAGGTGTTTTTGATGTGTTTTTTGATGAATATATTGTTCAAGAGCGTTCTCCTTTAGAAGATGAGATTGTTGTTCAGCGCGTAGCACAGGATGAAGATAAGGGGTTTGCAAATGCCCCATCTTTTGATGACACGCTTATTTTGGATGAGAAAGAGCCACCATTTATTGAAACAGCAAACGCCGTTATACAGGAAAGTATCTTCATTCCTGTTGATACGGTTATTGATGATGTTCAAATCAATCTTGATGAGCAGCTAGAGATTATCGATAGTTTAACAGAAAAGATTAAAATCTTAGAGCTTGAAAAACAGTATTTAAGAGAAGAGCTTGATACAAATACAAAAGACCCAATAAAATTGGTTGTCGGCGCGGCCTCAAACTAGTATAATAGTGAATACAAAGTCGTTTTCTCGGTTTTTTACAAATATTACATAATTATTAATTTTCTTTAACTCTTTATTATCTATTTTTTGAAATAATAATAGTCGGGAAGTTTTAGTTTTTCTCGTATGTAGGCGAAAATATTTAATGAAGAAGGTTGGGCTTTAATGAAAAAGATAGAAATGCCAAAATCAGGTGAAGAGGTTGCTGTAACCGCTGAACCTAAAGATGAGATTTTGATCGAAGGTATTCCTTTCGAGCAGGCTCAGGTTGATATTATTGGTACAGATGTCGTTGTGTCCGACTTAGATACGGGGTCTAGAATTGTTTTCCCTGGTATGGGTTTAATTATGTTTGAGCGCTCTTTAGCGCCAACAATTTCTTTTGGCGGACAGCAAGTCCCAATTAATGATTTTGTTTCACGTGTTGGTGAGGTTGGTAACCTTACTGTTAAAGACTTTATTGCTATTTCTTCAATCATGCCTACAGATGAAGATATGGATGAAGTCCAATCTATTACAAGTTCTGATATGAATGATGGCTCGGATAGAGCGTCTGATTCAGATGGCGATGGTAATGGTGGCTCTCCTGGTGATGTTCCAACAGATCAAACTGTTATTATGAATAGTAGCTCTCAATCCAAAATTGAAACAAGCTCTACAGAAAACTTTACGGCCTCTAAAAATAAATTTACAAGTGATGCTCCACCGAATGCAGTCGATGAGGACGGCGATGAAGAGTTATCTTTTGAAGCGCCACCTGCATCATCGGGTACGCCAGCGACGTCTTCTAGCCCAAGTCAAGATGAAGCTCCGCCTGAGCCAGAAAATACACTTTCTTTCGAATTAAGATTATTGCAAGTCTCAAGTCAGGAAACGATTGAGACTGTTAATGCTGGTGACCAAAGAACATTCCTTGGGGGTGGTGGTAACCAAGCTTCATTCTTTAATGAAGAAAATGATTCACAGTTTTCTACGGAGTTAGCGGATTTTTCTAATTCTGATATTCCTGTTGTCGCTTTATCTGATAACCCAGCGTATTTTAGTGAAACATTGATGTCTCGTGTCTTCCAGATCGAGCCAACAATGCCTCCAGGCTTCTTTATTACAAATTTAACATTAACGGGTGTTCCGGATAATTTTTCTATCCTTGGATATGAGCGTAATGATGCTGGTGACTTTGAAATTTTAGATCCTGAAATTAACAACCGTGGCCAGATTAACTTAATCGTTCAGTGGGAAGTACCGACTTACGATGAATTCACTATGGGTGTTAATGCTTTAGCTGAGTTTAATGAAGCTTATGCGGCTGAAAATAATCTAGAAGCGCCGTCAAACACGGAGCTAGAATTTTCAGTAGAGCAACAAATTGAAACAGATGATGCGTATAGTGCGAATGATTTGAACTACCAAAACCTTGATGGCGATTTGGTTTGGGTCATGGCGAACCAACATAACCAAAACCGTTTGATTACTGGTGGCGGGGATGATGACCTAACTGGATCTGTTGCGGTTGATACATTTAACGCTGGTGGCGGTAATGATATTCTTCGCGGTGAAGGCGGCGATGATGTTCTAAGCGGTGAAGATGGAAATGATATCCTTATCGGTGGTGCTGGTAATGATACATATGTTGGTGGTAACGGTGTTGATGTTATCGATTACACACAGATTGAATATGATATTAATGCTGATTTAAGCGATGTTAATATTGATAATTTTGCGACTATTTACATTGATCAATTCGGCGAAAATGAAGAAGTTGAATTGGCAACTGGCGTTGAAAACATCGAAGGTGGTACAGGTAACGATACATTGATCGGTAATGCGAGTGCCAACGAACTTCGTGGTAATGATGGTAATGACCTTTTAATGGGTCGTGGCGGTAATGATCGTCTTGATGGTGGTGGTGGTATTGATACAGCCAGCTATGAATTGGCAAGTAATGGTGTTGTTATTGATCTATCTTTAGATGTTCCGACAGCTATTGTAACAGCGGATGTGAATGTCGATGTTCTAATTAATATTGAAAATATTACAGGGTCTAACTTTGCTGATATCATCCAGGGGGATGATGAAGATAACTTTATCTTTGGTGGTCAGGGTGATGACCGATTAAATGGTGGTGCTGGTAGTGACCGTCTTGATGGTGGCGATGGTAACGATTTCCTTGATTACTCAACGTCTCTTGACCAAGTAAACTTGAATTTAAACGCTTTGCCTGATGCGGATGGTTATATTACAGCAACAGTTGGTACGGATACTGACTTAGTAAGAAATGTTGAATCGGTTATTGGTTCAGCGCAAAACGATAACATCGTTGGTAGTATTTTTGAAAATACACTTATCGGTAATGCCGGTAGCGATACCTTATCTGGTGGCGATGGTGCTGATACTCTTGATGGTGGAGAAGGTAACGATATTCTAAATGGTGATGCTGGTAATGATACTTTTATTGCTGGTTTGGGGCAAGATATCATTAATGGTGGTTCTGGGATTGACCTTGTTGATTATTCGGGTTTAGGCGCTGATTATATCGAGGCGACATTGAATAATGGAATTTTATCATCAATTATTGTTCATGGTGAAGGTCTTGACAATGATGGTGTGCAATTCGTTGAATCGATCATTGGTACCGACGGTGATGACCGTTTGGTTGGTGATGATAGTGAAAACACATTAATTGGTGGTGCGGGTAATGACTATCTTGCTGGACGTATCGGGGAAGATGTTCTTGATGGTGGAGAGGGTGTTGATACAGCCGACTTTACACAAGCTGGTGGTGCCATTGATATTGAACTTCGTCAAAACCGCGTTATTAATGATGGTGATGGTTATGAAGATACGATTATCAGTATTGAAGATATTTTAGGGTCGGAATTTGACGATGAAATTCGCGGTAGCGACTCTGCTAACACTTTAGATGGTTTTAATGGCGATGACCGACTTGCTGGTCGTGGTGGTATTGACCGATTAAATGGTGGTGGCGGCGACGATGATGAAGCTGATTACTCTGATGCTGCTTCGGGAATCGTTGTTGATATGAATATCGACCCAGAAGATGGGCCACAAGTTACAAATGATGGTGACGGCGCACAAGATTACTTTGATGGTATCGAAAATGTGAGAGGGTCTGCTTTTGCTGACTTGATTACAGGGGATACTAACGATAATGATTTTTGTGGTATGGCTGGTAATGATATGTTTATCGCATCAACTGGTGGCGATACATATGATGGTGGCGATAACCTTGATACAGTTGATTATTCTTCGTTTGTTGCTACTTCTTTATCAGTACAATTAACCGCAGATGTTAGTGCGACTGTTACATTAAATGGCGTTCCTGATAATGATACGGTTGTAAATGTTGAAAATATTATTGGTACGTCTGGTGGCGATGAAATTCGTGGTGATGAGCTTACAAACCGTTTAGATGGTTTTGGCGGTAATGACGTTATTTATGGTGGTCTTGGCGATGATGAGCTTATCGGTGGTATTGGTTATGATAGCTTGAGGTTTGATGATTTTGATGGTTTGGCAACGGGGGTCACATTAAACTTAGTGACAGAGCGTGCTGCTTTCTCATTTGATAATAGTGAAGATATATTTGATCAATTTGAAGTGTATTTCTTGACGAACCAAGATGATACTATCTTTGGTTCTGGTGGTGTTGATCGTGTGAATGCCCGTGCCGGTGATGATACAATTATAGCAAGTGGAAGTGCGGATATTTTTGATGGTGGCG
>PBIV01000036.1 GCA_002720935.1 Rickettsiales bacterium
TGAAAAGGTTCGTGCGAAATATCCAGATGTAAAAGAAAAGCGTTTAATCCCAGAAGTTATTCGTGAGTTAATCGGGAATATGATATCTGATCTGATTGCGGAAAGTTTGCGTCGTATTGAAAAAATCAAACCAAAATCAGCAGATGACATTCGTGAATGTGGGCAAATGATTATTGGGTTTTCTGATGAATATTTGGAACAAGATAAGGTTCTTCGTAAATTCCTTTGGAATAGAATGTATACGCATAACCGTGAGGCGCAAAAACGCTTTAAGATGAGCAATGTTGTAAAAGACATTTTTGAATGCTTTATCGAAAATCCAAAATGCATGCCAGAGCGGTGGTATAACCGTATTGAGCATTACGGTTTGGAGCGCACAGTTATTGACTACATCGCGGGTATGACGGATAAATATGCCTTAAAAACTTACCGTGCACTTTATGACCCACAGTTCCAAGAGATTTAATTGATCTATAATCAGCCTTTGTCTTGATTTTTCGAATCATTTAGTCTAGTAATATTACATATTACTTAAATATCTGATTTTGACCTTGGGGGTTGCTTATGATCAAGCGCAAAAACACCAAAATGAAACCGCGTAGGGCTTTTGGAACATTAATCTTAACTGTTGCTACTTTTTTGGCATTTATGGGCATTGTTTGGCAAGCTTATCAAAGTTCTGTTCAAGACCAAGGCGAGCAAGCGCTTCCAATTATTAAGGCTGATAACAGACCATTTAAAGTTAAGCCAGATGAGGAGGGCGGCATGCTTATCTCTCATCGTGGTATGTCAATTTTCGAGACTATCGAAGAGCCATTTGCTGGCGAAGATCGCCAAGAGAACAGAAAAACAGAACGCTTGGCTTTCTCAAAAGAAAAACTATTCCCAACAACCGATGATCAAAAATTCATGGAAGATGTTCAGCGATTTAATTCTGTTGCTGAAAATTACCGTGTTATTCCAATGTCAGAGCCTCAAGAAGGCAATCAAACGCAAGTTGGGCAGGCTGAGCTTCCTGAGATTGCACCGACTGAAAATGACTTAAACGGCCTATCGACAGCTTCTGGCGATGATGTTGTAGAAACAAAGGAGGCGACAAACACCTCCAATGCGGCAACACTTGAAACCAAAGCAACTGTTGCTGTCCAAGAGCCTGTAAAAGAGCCAACTGTTAAGGACACTCAAAAAGAAAATTTGAAACTGACACTACAGAATATTTTAGATGAAAAGACAGATGACACTGCTGCTACTAAAACAGTTGAGCCAGTAAAAACAACACCTAAAAAGCCCGAAGTTGTAAGTCAAAAGAAAACTGTTGTTAAGACGACAACTCCTACAAAAACTGTTGTGGAAACAAAAACAACGACCACGACAGCTAAGCCGAAAGTTGCGACATATCAGTCTGGCAATTATCTTATTCAATTTGGTGCAGTTCGTAGTGAAAGTGGCGCAAAGCAAGAATGGTCTAAATTGCAGAACAAGCTTCCTTCATTATTAGGGGATCTATCTCTTAATATCGAAAAAGCAGATTTAGGGTCTAAAGGGGTTTATTATAGAATTCAATCAAGTCGTTTGAGCAAAGATGATGCGTCATCTGTATGCTCTCAGGTTAAAGCTTCAAAAGCGTCTGATTGTTTGGTCAAAAAAGCAAACTAACGAAAAGAAAAATAACAATGGTTAGAATTGATATTTTAGAGCAATCTAAAGCAGTTATCCTTGGGGTTCAGTCAACCTCTTTATTACAAGAAGAAATTGATTTATTTAAAGCTCAAAAACCTTTGGGCTTTATTTTGTTTTCAAGAAACATTGAAAGTGCTGATCAGGTTAAGGCGCTAACAAAATCTTTACGTGAGGTTGTCGGTTGGGAGTGTCCAATCTTAATCGATCAAGAAGGTGGCCGTGTTGCAAGATTGCAAAATCCGATGGTGCCAACCAGCAGTCCGTTTAAATATTTTGGCGATCTTTATAAAACGGATATGGAGGCGGCTAAAAAAGCAATTGCCCTGAATACAGAAATGCAAGCGTCATATTTGCGCGATTTAGGGATCAATGTAAATTGCTCGCCTGTGATGGATTTAATTGTCGAAGGAGCACACGATATTATTGGCGACCGCTCTTTTTCTTCTAATCCAGATATTGTTTATGAGTGTGCGTCTGTTGTTTGTAAAACCTTTTTGGATTTTAATATCACACCGATTTCAAAGCATTTACCAGGTCACGGTAGGGCGTTATGTGATAGCCATGAGGCATTGCCAACGGTGGATTTAGATATTGAATCACTTGATCATAGTGATTTTAAGCCGTTTAAATTGCTTCATAACCAAAAACCATATGATTATGGCGTTTGGAGCATGGTTGCTCATATCGTTTACCCACAAATCTCTGATATGAAACCAGCCACAAAATCAAGAGATTTGGTTGATCGTATTATTCGTGGTCACTTGAACATTGATACATTCTTACTGGCGGATGATATTGAGATGAAAGCGCTATCTGGATCAGAAGAAGAAAAAACCAAAGCCTGTTTAGAGGCTGGCATGGATGTGATTTTGGCTTGTAATTATAAGCTTGATGATATGAAACGCATTTTAGAAGCTGCTTATGAAATGAGACCTGATTCAATTCAGCGTTTTATTAAAGGCGAAGAAATTCGTTTAAAAAGCACATTAGAGCCAAGAGATATGGATGAAATCTCACAAGAACTACAATTATTATTTTCAAAGTCGCTTGCGGCATAATTTTAAAAAGGTTTAATGGAACAAATTAAAACAACAGATTTCGAAGAAGATGCAGTCCCACCATATAAAAATGGTACGGATGGTTCTGACATTGAAATGCAAAAATTTGTTTTAAATCTGAAATTAGAAAATTACGAAGGCCCGCTTGATCTTCTTCTTGAATTAGCAAGGGACCAGAAAGTTGACCTGCTTCAAATTTCGATTGTGCCTTTGGTTGATCAATATATTCAATTTATTGAAGAAGCAAAATCATTAGAGATCGTTGTCGCTGCTGAATATTTAGTGATGGCAGCATGGCTGACTTACTTAAAATCAAAACTTCTTCTTCCCCAAGATGATGAAGAAGGCGAAGAACCAACAGGGCAAATGTTGGCAGAAGCGCTAACCTATCAGTTAAAGCGTTTAGAAGCGATGCGAACTGCCGCAGAAGAAATTTTTAAACGCCCAATGCTAAAGCAAGATTTCTGGCCAAGGGGGAATCCTGAGGGCTTGGCGATCACAACGATATCGCGCTATGACATGACGTTATTGGATTTGATGCAAGCATATGGGGATATTGATCGTAGAAAGAATTACTCATCTTATAAACCAGAAGCTTACAAGCTGTTATCTCTTGATGAGGCGTTAGAGCGTTTGGAACAGATGATTGGTAAGATCGTCAAAAAAGAATGGATGACCTTAAAAAGCTTTATGTTTGGGAATGAAGAAGTCTCAAAAGAAGAGCGTAAGAATAAGTTATTTATCAGGTCTCATTTGGCGTCAACATTGGTTGCGAGTTTAGAGATGGCAAAGCGCGGCGATATTGATTTGCGCCAAGATAAGGCTTTTGAAGATATTTATTTGAAAAAGAAAGAGAGTGCTTAAAAATGAGTGAAGTGGCACAAGCAGTTGAGAATGAAGAGTTTGAAAACACATTTGATTACGATGATGTGACAATTAAAAGATTGATTGAGGCGGTTGTTTTCGCCTCTTCAGAGCCTGTAAGTATTAATGAGATTTCAAAACGTGTTGGCGAAGATGTTGATGTGAAGGCGGTTATTCAAGCCCTTCAAGACGATTATGAAGAACGTGGAATTAATTTGGTTGAGCGTGGCGGTTTTTATTGTTTTAGAAGTGCTAATGATCTTGGCGATAAGTTAGAATTGGAAAAAGAATTACCAAGAAAACTTTCAAAGGCAGCGATGGAAACATTAGCGATTATTGCTTACCATCAACCTGTAACACGCCCAGAGATTGAGTCAATTCGCGGTGTAGCGGTTAGTAAAGGCACACTTGATTTATTGATGGAAGAGGGATGGATCAATCTTGGTCGTCGTCGCGAGGTTCCAGGTCGCCCCGTGACTTGGAAGACAACCAGAGATTTTTTGGATATGTTTGGGCTTGAAACATTAAAAGATTTACCAGGGATTCAAGAAATGAAAGACGCTGGTCTTCTTGACGCAAGGGCATCAATTGATATTGTCGGTGGTACAACACCAGAAACACAAGATATGTTTGATGATGAAGAAGATGACTTCCATGATGATGACCTTTATGATAATAAGGATGACATGGTTGGTTAGTTTAATCAGCATAAAAAGTAAGGATAAAAGGATTTCAAAATGGGCATAAGTATCTGGCAAATAGCATTGGTTTTATTGGTCGTTCTGATAGTTTTTGGTGTTGGGAAACTGCCAAAAGTCATGGGCGATCTTGGCAAAGGTGTTAAGAGTTTTAAAAAAGGTCTTGATGGCGAGGAGCTAGAAGATCAATCTAAAAATAAATCTGATCAAGATTAAAAAGAACAATCACAATTAAATTACAAAGGTTTTCAAGTTGGGCTGGCAAGAACTCATCGTTATAGGGATTGTTGTTCTTTTATTTGTACGTCCAGCGGATGTGCCTGATCTTCTTTATAAATTTGGACAATTTGTGAGACAAATTAAAGAGATGTTTCAATCTGTTCAAATGGATGTTGAGCAAACTCGTCATAACATTAATATTTTAAAAGACGAAAAAAACGCATCAAATAATTCATCGGAAAAGCCAGAATAGGTTTGCATTATGGTTGATGAAAATATTGATGATATTCAAAATCCAGTTACTGACACAAAAGCTTATGATGATGCAATTTCATCAATGCCCTTTGTTCAGCATTTAACAGAGCTTCGTAAACGAATTTTTTATATTTTAGGTGGCTTTTTACTGTGTGCTTGTGCCAGTTATCCCTTTGCCAGTGAGATCTATTCAATTCTTACAAGACCTTTGGCTTTGGCAATGGGGGATCAGACAAGTCGTCTGATTTTTACAGATTTACCAGAGGTTTTTATAACGTATATAAAGCTATCTTTATATGCTGGCTTCATCATCAGTTTTCCTTGGATTGCTATTCAAATTTGGTTGTTTATAGCGCCAGGCCTTTATTCTAGAGAGCGTTATTTTTTCCTAACAATTTTAATTGCAACACCGATCTTGTTTTTTGGTGGTGTGATTTTCGTTTATGAAATGATCTTGCCTTTGGCTTGGAAATTCTTTTTAAGTTTTCAAGAGCAGGGTGGCTTTACCTCTCTACCCATTGAGTTAGAGGCAAAGGTTAGTGATTATTTTTCAATCACGATGAAGATATTATTTGCTTTCGGCTTGGCGTTTCAGCTCCCATTATTGATGGTTTTGTTAAATAAAGTTGGGATTGTTTCTCGTCAAACTTTCGCAAAAGGGCGCCGTTTTGCAATCGTTATCATCTTTGCTATAGCCGCCCTAATCACACCCCCCGATATCATTTCTCAAATCGCTCTTGCATTACCACTGCTTGCTTTATATGAATTGTCCTTATTATTTATGAAAAAAGATTGACTTCTCGCCCTCTTTAGTTTATGAAAAATACAAGAAAGAGGTGTATTATGATCTTATCAAGTAATCATGGTTTGAAAGCAATCAATCTTTTGGAGGTTGTTTTCCTGTTAAGGAGGTCTGAACATGAGTGGGTTTATGCGCATGCACAATCAGGTACAGGCAATGGTCTGGAAAAACATACAATTAATTTGGCACATTATGATCAAGAACAACTTCTACAGATTTTAGAAGATAATTTTTTTGTTGATTTCAATGGGCAGCAAAGTCTGTTTATCAACTCTCTTAAGTATGCTTCCCATGAACAAAAAGATAATCAATTTCTGCTTAGTTTTAAGATGGCGTCCCAGTTCGGTGATGTTGGCGTTATAGCTATTGAAGAGAATAAAGATCTAAAAGGATTTATAGCAAGATTAAATAAAACTCTTTTTGGGATTGAAGAAAGCCATTCGAGATATAGACCTAAGCCTCGAAAAACAATACAAGCAAGATTATAAGTGGAGATAAATATGTTTAAGCCAGCGTCTTATGTGAGTGAGTGTAATCAAAACTATTTTGATATTAAAAATTTAAGCTATGTCATTTTTAACCGTGATAATGGCACTGCGAACCTTGGTTTTAATCGCGGCGGAAACATTGGTTTTGATGTCCAGATTAGTGTTAAAGATTTTGAAAGATTAGAAGCTAAAATCACGCTTAATGATCACTTTGTTAAGGTTAACGACACGACCTTTATTGATGCTTTCAATGTAATCGCAATTGTAAAAAGAGGTGGTAATGGCGCCTCAGCCTTGCATGATATTTTTTTCGCAAATGGTTCAGAAACAAATGTTTATGTTCAAGTTGAAGATGTCCCCGCGGTCTCTGCGAAGATTGATGCTGTTAAGAAGAAATATTCATTTTAGGGGGAGAATAAAACATGTTTGGTCAAACATCATATGTAAGCGAATGTAATCAGCATTTTTTCTGTTTAGAAGATGTGAATTCAATTTATATTGAAGATAATATGGTGCATTTTGCGCTAGCAAGTAGCCATGAATTCGCAACTGTTGTTAAAGTACAGATTGAAGATTTCACTCGTTTATATGATCAGCTCAATGAAGCTGGTTGTTTTGTGAAATTATTAACAGATTTCGATAATAGGATATTAGTTAACGCTTTTCGCTTTTCAGCTTTATATAAAGATGAAAGTTTGGAAAAAAATTGGCCACAACGTATTTTGTTTGTTGATGGATCAAGGGCATCACATAGAATTAAGCTGTCAGATGTGAAGGCTTTTCACGATAAAATTATGCCTGTGAAACGTGGTGATAAGCGCGCTGATAAGTTGGCAATGTAAGAGGGGCTTATTTTACTATGGCTGAATTTTTTAGAAGTGAATGTAATCGAATTTTTTTGGCGTTTGACGCAATTGAGTATGTAAGATTTGGAAAAGATGCTAACAAAGAGCAGAAAGTTCTTGTCGGCATGAAATCAATCGATCCGCAAAAGAAATTTTTTGAAGTAGGATATGATGTTGAGTATTGGCCACAATTAAAAGAATTATTATCAGCCTCAAATATTATGATTGAACTAAATGATAGCATTTTTGTAAATGGCTATACCGTAAATGCTTTTCGTTACAATGAAGCAAAAGAGGAATACGATGTTTACACAAGTAGCGGTGTAGAGATTGGTGCATGGGTCAAAATGGATGATCCGGATAGAGTGTTCTCAGAAATTACCAAATTGCGTGGTCTGAAATTATAAGAAATTATCTCGTTTAATTACGTGACAAGCGATTCGCCTTGCGCTAAACTAAAAGTTATACAAGCTTTATTCACAAGCTTATTAACAATTTCTAATTAGCAAGGATAGCGCGCCCCGTGTCACCATTTACTGCATCCCCAGATTTAGCATTATCTTACTCAGATGATCCTGTTAAAAAAGCACGTTTTGTAATGATGTTGAGATCAGCGGGTATTACCGATATCTCTGTTCTATCAGCCTTGGAATCTGTGCCACGTCCTTCATTTATTCCACGTAATTTTATGGATAAGGCTTATGAAGATGTAGCGCTTCCAATTGCAAGAGGGCAAACGATTTCAAGACCGTCTGTTGTGGCCGCTATGACGCAAGCTTTGGATTTAAAGGATAACCACATTGTTTTAGAAATCGGAACAGGATCAGCCTACCAAACAGCTATTTTGGCAAAAATTGCGCGCCGCGTGTATTCGATTGAGCGTCATGATATTTTATATCAAGCGGCAAAAGAAACATTAGACAGTTTAAAAATTAGAAACGTTACAACAATTTGTGCCGATGGTTTTAAAGGCTGGCCTCATAGCGATATAAAATTTGATCGTATTATTGTAACAGCGGCGGCCCTTAATGAAGCGCCGCAAGATTTGCTTGATCAGTTAGCTATTGGTGGGATAATGATTATTCCATTGTCGATTGATAATAAAACACAATATATTGTGAGGATCACAAAAACGGAAAACGGTTTTGAAAAAGATGAACTTTTCCCTGTTCGTTTCGTTCCATTATTACCAAATGTTGACCGTGGCGAGGATTACGGTTATCGTAATTATGTTCGTGAGTCGCATTCTGCGCCAAACTTAAATTCTGCAGTAGATCATTATGAAAACGCTATCTCTTGATGCTATTAAACTTTTGACGATTGCATTTGTGCTTATGCTCCCAGCATGCACGAGGTCGGCTCCCCCTGCAGAAGTTAAGCATTATAGTCTCAATAAAGACAACCCAGGCAGTTTAGGCGTAATTCAGGTTTATGAAGGCGATACACTTTATAATATTTCTAAGCGCTATCAAATCCCTTTAAGAGACATTATTGATGAGAATAATTTATCAGCCCCCTATAATATTGATGTAGGACAGAGGTTAGCTATGCCAGCGCCTAGAACATACGAGGTTAAGCAGAATGATAGCTATGCTTCCATTGCCCGCATGCATAATTTAAGCGTGACTGAATTGGTGCAGATTAATAACGCTAGAGCGCCATATCTTATCAATAAAGGCGATCAAATCGTGCTTTCAAAATCAAAAGGGTTTTATGTGGCTGACAATAAAAAACCTTCTACAACGATTAAGCCAACTAAGAAAGTTTTAACAGCGCAACAAAGAAAAGACGTTAAGTCAGTTGTTAAATTATCTAAACCACCGGCTCGCTCTGGTGGGGCTTTTGATTGGCCTATCCAAGGGCGCGTTATTTCAAATTATGGGGCAAAAAAAGGTGGTTTGTTCAATGATGGTTTAAATATCGCGGCTCCGAGGGGCACAGCTATTCGAGTCTCTGAAAATGGTGTTGTCGCTTATGCTGGCGATGATTTAAAGGGGTTTGGTAACTTAGTGCTGGTCAAACATGATGGTGGTTATGTGACGGCCTATGCCCATATGGAGAAAATGCTAACGAAAAAAGGTCAAATTGTTTCAAGAGGCGAGACGATAGGAACAGTTGGTTCAACAGGATCTGTTGACAGTCCGCAACTTCACTTTGAAGTTCGCAAGAATGGTAAAGCTATTAATCCAAAACAGTATTTATCTGGCAGTTAGTAAAAGAATAGCGCTTTATCCTTGAAATCATAAATTGAAAGAGTATGATGCAATCACTTTAAAAAAAATAAGGAGTGATTCTAATGTTTATAAGTGAAGCGTGGGCGAGTGCTGGTGCAGCTGCTGATCCAACTATGGGTGACTATTTCATGTCACTACTTCCAATTATTTTAATTTTCGTTGTTTTCTATGTTCTTTTGCTAAGGCCACAGCAAAAAAGAATTAAAGAGCATAAGGAAGTTTTAAACACGTTATCAAAAGGCGACAAAGTTGTAACTGGTGGCGGGATCATCGCCGAGATTAAAAAAGTCGTTAATGATTATGAGCTTCTCGTTGAATTATCAAAAGGCATTGAAGTTCGCGTTGTCCGTGGAACAATCCAAGGAAAATGGGAAATGCCTGATAGTTTAGAGCCAATCAACGCTAATAAAAAAGCGGACACGGCTAAAAAAGAGACAAAAGCTAAGAAGACAACTAAAAAAACAACAGTAAAGAAAAAGACACCTAAAAAGTCTGATGCTGCAAAAGTTGTAAAATAATCAAAAGAAAATAGGCTAATCATGCTTTATATCGAACGTTGGAAAATATGGTTTATTGCCATTATTTGTCTGTATGGTTTTGTTTATGCATCTCCTAATATTTTAGGGGAACAAAATACCAAACAATATCTTTCATTTATGCCAAGCTGGGGACCTTCTGAGACGGTTAATCTTGGTCTTGATCTGCAGGGTGGGTCACACTTGTTGCTACAAGTTGAGATGGGCTCTGTTTTAAAAGAAAGATTAGACAGTGTTCTCGATGAAGTTCGTCGTTCACTTAGGAAAGAGCGTATTGGCTATGTTCGCTTAAAGCATAGTGCTGATTCAGTTACTTTTTCTCTTCGTGATAATGCGGACATTGATAAAGCAGAAGACGTTTTAAACGATATTGAGGGCGAGTTTGTTTTTGAAATCTCTGATAGTGGAGAAGCTGAGCTAAGCTTTTCTGAAGATCAAAAAAGAGAGTTTAAACAACAGGTTATCTCTCAATCAATTGAGATTGTTAGACGCCGTATTGATGAGACAGGTACAAGAGAACCTATTATTCAGGCACAAGGAACGGATAGAATTCTTGTTCAATTGCCTGGGATTGATAATCCTGAGCGTGTAAAAGATCTTCTTGGTAAGACAGCGAAATTATCCTTTAATTTAGTTAATCAAGAAGCTTCACCTAATTCTGCTTCAGTACCTGCTGGGTCAAGAATTTTACCATTTTCAGCCGATGAAAACCAAAAAATTGTTGTTGAGCGTCGTTCTTTAATTACAGGGGAGATGCTGGTTGACTCTCAGCCTACATTCCAAGATGGACAACCCGTTGTATCCTTTAGATTTGATTCAACAGGCTCACGTCGTTTTTGTGAAGTCACAAAAGCGAATATTGAGCGTCCATTTGCAATTGTTTTAGATGGTAAGGTAATCTCAGCACCAAATATTAAAAGTGCGATTTGTGGCGGTAGCGGTATTATCTCTGGTGGCTTTACAACACAAGAAGCCAATGACTTATCGCTCTTATTGCGCGCCGGCGCATTGCCAGCGCCTCTAACTGTTTTAGAAGAGAGAACAGTAGGGCCAAGTTTGGGTGCTGATTCAGTTGAAGCAGGTAAAATTGCGAGCTTAGTTGCGATTGTTGCTGTTCTTGTCTTTATGACGATTTGCTATGGTTTGTTTGGAATTTTTGCCAATATTGCCTTGATCGTAAACATCTCTCTTATTTTTGCTTTGTTATCTAGCTTACAAGCGACATTAACCTTGCCAGGGATCGCAGGGATTGTTTTAACGGTCGGTATGGCGGTTGATGCGAATGTCCTAATTTTTGAGCGTATAAGAGAAGAATTTCAAAATGGTCGATCTATGATTTCTTCAATTGATTCAGGGTACAAAAATGCGCTTTCAACGATTGTTGATGCGAATATCACAACATTGATTGCGGCTATTTTCTTATATGCCGTTGGTACGGGGCCGGTTAAAGGCTTTGCAGTAACTTTGGCCATTGGGATTATTACATCAATGTTCTCAGCAATTATGCTGACAAGATTAATTGTCGTATTTTGGCACAATCAATTTAAACCAACAAAGATGCCTGGTTAAAAACAGATATAAATTTAAGGTAGATAAGCTATGAGACTTGTTCCGGATAATACAAAAATTGCATTTATGAAGATGCGCTATGGTACGTTCTTGTTATCAACAATTTTGATGCTTGGCGCTGTATTCTTGTTTTTTGTAAATGGTCTAAACTTTGGTATCGATTTCAAAGGTGGTACGTTGGTTGAGATTAGAACAGAGCAGGTGCCTGATTTATCTCAAATGCGTAATGACCTAAACACTCTTGGCTATGGTACGATTTCAATTCAAGAATTTGGCGAGCCAAATGATCTTCTAATACGCGTTCCAGCTCAAGAAGGTGGTGAAGAAATTCAACAAAAACTTATTGAAGACGTTAAAACAACGATTGGCGAAGATGTGGATTATCGCCGTGTTGAATTCGTTGGACCACAAGTTGGAGAAGAGCTTATTCAAGCTGGTCTTTTAGCTGTGTTATTATCCATGGGTGGTATTTTATTATATATCTGGATCCGTTTTGAGTGGCAGTTTGGTGTTGCCGCGATTATCGCGCTTATGCATGATGCTATCGCTACTGTCGGTTTATTCTCATTAACACAAATGGAATTTTCACTGTCTACTGTTGCGGCTGTTTTGATGATTGCTGGTTATTCGATTAACGATACGGTTGTTAACTTTGACCGTGTGCGTGAGAATTTAAGACGTTATAAAAAGATGTCATTGCCTGAATTGTTCGATATGTCGATCAACCAGATGTTGGCAAGATCATTGCTTACAAGTGGGACAACATTAATTGCTTTGATTGCACTCTATATTTTTGGTGGCGAAGTTATTCGTGACTTTATCTATGCTCTAATCTGGGGGATTGTCATTGGTACATATTCTTCGATCTTCTTGGCTGTTCCATTGCTTTTATATATGGATATCAATTCAAAGAATAAGCGTGCCGATGCGCCTGAAGATAAAGCTGAAGTGGTTGCGTAAACGTTAAGGTCTGGTCATGGATATTACACCCCTTATACCGAGATCATCTCAAGTTATCCAAGCTTATGGCGAGACTGGTGTCAAGGTTAGTGGTCAAGACTATGAGGGCAGTGTTTTAGTTTTTACAGATGAGGTAAAAAACTGGGATGTCCAAAAGCAAGCCAATGAACTAAAGCGAGCCGATTTCCAATTTTTAGAAGAGTTGAAAGATACCCCAGAAGTTTTAATTGTGGGTACTGGAACTTCTATGCAATTTTTAGCCAAAGATGTGCGCAATTATTTAGAAGGCTTAGGTATTCATCCAGAGATGATGGACACAGGGGCGGCTGCCAGAACATATAATGTCCTTCTTAGTGAGGGACGATCTGTTTGTGCGGCATTATTACCATACGCATAAATTGATAAAGATTTTAGAGTAAGAAAAAAGCGCCTCAAACTAAATTGAAGCGCTCTTTTTTTTATAATCTATTTTTATTCTTATGCAGCGAGTTTAAAGCCTTCGCCTTTAAGATTGCTTGCAACAAAGTCCCAGTTAGCCAATTCATTTAAGAATGTATCAAGAAAATTAGGGCGTGCATTTTGGTAATCCAAATAATAGGCATGTTCCCAAACATCACATGTCATCAATGGTGTTAAGCCATCTGTTAAAGGGTTTTCAGCATTGGCCGTTTTAACAACGCTTAACTTGCCATTTGCGTCTTGAACAAGCCATACCCAACCAGACCCAAATTGTGCGCCACCTTTTGATTTGAATTCATCCATGAACGCATCAACGGACCCAAAGTCAGCTTCAATCTTTGATTTAAGGTCAGCAGGCATATCGCCAGATTTTGGTGTTAAGCATTCCCAAAAGAAGCTATGGTTCCAATGTTGTGCCACATTGTTAAACACACCAGCCTTATCAGCCTTACCAGCAGTTGCCTTCATAATTTCTTCTGCGCTCATGTCAGCATATTCAGTACCTTCAACCGCGTCATTTGCCTTTTTAACATAGCCAGCATGGTGTTTTTCATGGTGGTAGCTAAACGTGTTCGCGCTCATGTGAGGCTCTAGTGCATCTTTTGCAAATGGAAGCTCTGGTAATGTAAAAGTCATTTTTATATCCTTATTTATCTAGTTTAAAAGAGAATTTTTAAATTTTATCCCTATTAAAGATAGACAGGTTTTGCTAAATAACAAGGGGCTAATTAATTAAAACATGAAAAATCCATGAGAAACAGTTTAAACAAAGATTATATAGAGCGCTTGAAAAGATATGATGCAGATCGTTTCTTTTTGACGGCTTTTGTCAAAAACAAAGTGCAAGAAAAGCTCTTGGCTTTATATTGCTTCAACTATGAACTATCTAAGATTTTTGAAACTGTATCGGAGCCTATGGTTGGGCAAATCCGATTTCAATGGTGGTGGGATTTTATTGAAGCATTATATGATGAAGAAAAACGCCAAAACAAAGCCTACAGCGAGCATCCGCTATTTGAGCTTATGTTAGACATTTCAAAAAAAACATCAAAAGAAGAGATGCAGAACCTTATTGAAGGGCATGAATTCTCATTAGAGCCACAACCGCCAAAGGATACTGATGAATTAAAACAGATATTAGATAGACGTTCTGGCACATTATTTCTAATCGCCTCTAAGGTTGAAGAGATTGATTTAGATAAAGTACTAGCGTTAAGAATAGGGCGCTTATGGGGGCTTGTAGGTATTATTAGGTCGGTTCCGTACCATGCTAAGCAGGGGAAAATATATATACCAACATTTTTGTTTCAAAAATACTTATCTCAAGATGATGCTGGTGTTTTGGATTTAAAGCCTGAAAGCCAAGAGTTTGTTCAGATTATAAAAGAGCTTTATGATGTAGCAATGGAAGAGTATTTTGAGTTACAAGCCCAGCGATCGAAATTTAAAAAATCACATTTAAAACTTTATGTCGATTTGGCTGGTTATTATTTAAAAGACATCAAGGCCAAAAACTTTCAAGCCTTTGATGAAAGACTTAAAAATAGACCTTTATTCAGTGAGTTAAAAATATTTTTTAAATCAATGCTTTAAGTTTTTTTTAAGCTGCTTTTTTAAGGGTAGGGAACTCTTTCCAGTTTTCCAAAGCTTCTAAAGCACGATCACTCATGAGCTTTTTACCCATGCGTTTTCTATCAACCTTCTTTAGTTTTGTGCCATCTTCTAATTTTTTAGGGATCTTGACATCCATAGGCGGGAACAAACCAAAGTTGATATTCATCGGCTGATATGTGCTTGCATCTGCACCACCTGTAATGTGATGAAGGAGAGAGCCAAGAGCGGTTGTCTCAGGTGGTGTTGAATAATCAAGACCAAGCAAGTCACTTGCCATGAAACGACCAACCATTAGGCCAACAGCGGCACTTTCAACATATCCTTCACAGCCCGTAATTTGACCAGCAAAGCGAATGCGATTTTCATTTTTAAGCCTTAAAGTCTCATCAAGAAGTTTGGGGCTGTTAATGAATGTATTTCTGTGAATACCACCAAGACGGGCAAATTCGGCGTTTTCTAAGCCTGGGATCATGCGGAAAACGTCTTTTTGGGCGCCCCATTTCATCTTTGTTTGGAAGCCGACCATGTTATAAAGCGTACCTAATTTATTATCTTGGCGTAATTGAACGATTGCATATGGTTTTACGGTTGGGTTGTTTGGATCTGTTAAACCAACTGGTTTTAAGGGGCCAAAGCGTAATGTTTCAACACCGCGCTCTGCCATGACTTCAACAGGAAGACATCCTTCGAAATAAGGGGTGTCTTTTTCCCATTCTTTAAATTCTGTTTTTTCTGCGTCTATAAGGGCTTGGATAAAAGTTTTATATTCTTCTTCGGTCATCCCGCAATTGATATAGTCAGTGCCGCTCCCTTTATCATATCTTGATTGCATCCAAGCTTTATCAAAGTTAATTGACTCCTTGTAAATGATTGGTGCAATTGCATCAAAAAATGATAACTCTTCCTCGCCTGTCAGGTCTGCAATAATTTTAGCTAAAGGATCAGAGGTTAGGGGGCCTGTCGCAATAATCACATGTTGCCATTCATCAAGGGGTAACTCTGTGACTTCCTCACGGACAATTTTTATGTTGGGATGATCTTCCAATGCTTTTGTAACATGATCAGAGAAAATATCTCTATCAACTGCTAGCGCACCTCCTGCTGGAACAGATGCCTTATCCCCACAACTCATGATTAAAGAATTGCAACGACGCATTTCTTCATGAAGTAAGCCAACAGCATTATATTCATGATCATCACTTCGAAAAGAATTTGAACAGACAAGTTCAGCTAAGCCTTCTGTCTTGTGAGCGTTTGTGTTTTTAACAGGGCGCATTTCATGCAGAACGACAGTCAATCCGCTATTTGCGATTTGCCATGCAGCTTCACTACCCGCTAAGCCACCACCAATGATATGTATTGTTTTTTCCATAGGGAATATTTAGTGATTTTTTTGGCAAAAATCAATGAAATTCAACTTAAAACCTTAAAATGATAAGGGTTTAGTTTCTGTATCTGATCGGTTGAACTGTATTGGTGTCCGCGTACGTTATATCAGTCCCATTACGGCGAACATCCTGCAATACTCTTGAGATCACACCATTAGGCTCATAAGAAATCAGGCGCGATTCAAAACCTTTTAAGCGATGGGGTGCTTTTACTCTGATTGTCCATTCGCCTTCAATATTTGTTCCAAAGAAGCCGTTTGTTGCAAAGGTTGATATCTCATATTGCGGAGATTCCATTGAAGGAGAGATTGTTATAGCTGTCCCATCTGGAGAAATCAGTTCAATTCTTTCTGGGTAAGCGCTTACTCCATTTATATTTGGATCTTCAAACTCTAACATAAACACCATGCGTCCCATAATGTCATCGCCACTCAGATTAAAGGTATAGTCATGGTTTCCATCTTCTGTAGCGCTTTGTGTATTAAGGCTCGTTTTAGCAAAGTTGGTAACGTTAATGCGCGTTTGTTCAACAGTATCATTGGCTCTTCGGGAAGCCATTTCTTCAATGACACTTAAATAACGATCTGGTGTTAAAATACCAAAGCCAGCTAAGTTAAAATTATAATGCAGGCCACCACCATTGCGAACATAATTTAAGCGACTATAACCAAACCCACTATTTTTAGCTCTGTCAACAGGTTGTGCAGCAATGAGCGCTGCAGCAAAATAATCATGAGATGTTAATAGGTCTGATGAGCCATGTAATTCCGCAACACGTTGTTTGCCAGCTGCTATAATCCCAGATACGACAGGGGCTGTGAAAGAGGTGCCGCGAAGATTGCTCGTATTTAAATCTTGCATGTCTTCAAACTCTTCCATGTTTATTATGCAACGACTAATTCGTTCTGCCGCATCATCTAACCGAGCATTATTTATGAATCTTCTTGGTGGCTTGCATTCATTCATATTTTCTATTCTTCGAGTGTTTGAGAAATATTCTCTTGTACCTCTGCGGATATCTCTTTCATCTGGGTAATAATTATCATATCTAAAACCACTATAGAATGGGTTCAATGTAATCACATCTGGAGATGCTGCAGAAGAATAACTATCAACAACCACGAGATCTCCCCATAAACCACTGATAGCACCTGCGCCAACTCTTAAATTTGTGTCATTTGAGTTTAAAACAAATTCATTGCCACGCTCTAGAGAGTTAGAATTAGAAAATGAATTATTCCCAACGGCTTGTACTGATATCGTGTCTGAGAAATCCCAAAAACGCGCCATATCACGCCATAACTCTGGGTATCTATAGATGCTCGATATGTTATCATTTTCACTATTTCTAAAGCCAGAACTTTCTCTTGTCGGATCAGGAATGTATGAAAATGTAATAACATCAGCCGAAGAAATTTTGTTTTTAACTGAGAGTTGCAGGGGTGCACCAGTAATCAGATAGCCTAAACAATCAACATTAAAGTCGGTTGTACCATTAAAGATATTTTGAGCCGTACTTTCTTGTATGCTTGCAGCGGCCTCACAATGCCTAATATCGATTGTAATATTTCCATCATTATCCAGTCTTACAATTGAAGGCAATCGGTCCTCAAATTGGAATAACGTTACATCGGATTGATTAGACGTTTCTGGTTCAGCGCGTCTATATTCCTCATGTGGAACTTTTGGGGTAGGGATTGTATAAGTGGTTTGATATAGGTTGTTAAATAATCGGCCTATATTTGCTTCATTATCGTTTGAGACCTCTTTTTTAAATTCAATTGCGGGTTCTGCTGTGTCGTCAACAACAGGTGGGGTGTTGTTTGGATTAGATGAATATATGTTCAATTGATTCCCATTGATTCCTTGTGCTGAAGTTGCAACAGCAAAATCGCTTCTAAGATCGCTTGATGATGAATTATCTTTTGAAAGCACTGTTGAGCCAGCCAAAGCCAACGCACCAACACAAGCCAAGAATATGGCTCTTAATTTCTTAAACAATTTTCTTACTCCCTGTTCGAGTCTTATATCTTTTTAGATATTATTATTAGGAAGAGAATAAGATAATTTTATTACTTATACAAGCAATAAAGCTTTAACAAAATTATTTAAATTATGTAATTAATTAAGCAGACTTCTTAGTTTTTTGGGATTCTATGAGAGGGGCTAGATATTTGCCTGTATAGCTGTCTTTGCATTTAACGATTTCCTCTGGCGTTCCCATGGCAATGACATTGCCACCTTTGTCACCACCCTCTGGACCGATATCAACAATCCAATCAGCCGTTTTGATGACTTCTAAATTATGCTCAATAATCAGAATTGTATTTCCTTGGTCAACAAGTTCATGCAAAACCTCCATCAATTTACGAACATCCTCAAAATGAAGTCCTGTTGTTGGCTCATCTAAAATATAAATTGTTTTCCCAGTTGAGCGCTTAGAGAGTTCTTTTGCTAGTTTCACACGTTGTGCTTCCCCACCAGAAAGGGTGGTTGCCTGTTGTCCAACCTTGATGTAACTCAAACCAACACGTTTTAAGGTTTCAAGTTTATTATAAACCGCAGGGATTGCCTTAAAGAAATCGCAAGCTTCTTCAACACTCATATCCAAAACATCAGCAATTGATTTATCCTTAAATTTCACTTCTAAAGTTTCACGATTATAGCGTTTACCCTTACATTGATCACAAGTCACATAAACATCGGGTAGGAAGTGCATTTCAATTTTAATGACGCCGTCACCTTTACACGCCTCACAACGCCCACCTTTAACATTGAATGAAAAGCGCCCAGGCTTATAGCCGCGTGCTTTGGCTTCAGGTAAGCCTGAAAACCAATCACGAATAGGGCCAAAGGCACCCGTGTAAGTCGCAGGATTGGATCGCGGTGTACGCCCAATTGGCGATTGATCAATCTCAATAACTTTATCAAATGAACCTAAACCTTTAATTGATTTATAAGGTGCGGGCAGGTTTTTCGAGTTATTCAAGTATTGAGCTGTTGCCTTATGAACTGTTTCTAAAACAAGGGTTGATTTACCACTACCCGATACACCTGTAATGCAAGACATGCAGCCAACGGGGAATTTAGCGCTCGCATCTTTTAAATTGTTGCCTTTTGCGCCTTCGATTTCTAAGAACTTCTTTGAACTGCGTCGTTTCTTTGGCATCGGTACGGCTTTTTTACCTGTTAAATAATCAGCTGTGATACTCTCTTTTACTTTCATGACCTCTTTTGGTGTGCCGCAAGCAACAACATTTCCACCATGAATACCTGCACCAGGCCCCATATCGACCAAATAGTCAGCGGTGCGAATAGCGTCCTCATCATGTTCAACAACGATGACAGTATTGCCTAAATTTTTAAGACGCTTTAACGTTTCTAAAAGACGATCATTGTCACGTTGATGAAGACCAATTGATGGCTCATCTAAGACATATAAAACACCTGTTAGACCAGATCCAATTTGAGAGGCTAAGCGAATGCGCTGACTTTCCCCACCTGACAATGTTCCAGAAGTGCGCGACAGCGTTAAGTAATCAAGCCCAACATTGTTTAAGAAATAAAGACGCTCATTAATTTCTTTTAAGATGCGAACGGCAATTTCGTGTTCTTTTGGAGTTAGTTTTTTATCAAGCGTTTTAAACCATTCTTTTGCTTTTTCAATTGAAAGGTCCGTGATCTCGCCAATATGTTTATCAGCAATTCTGACGGCTAAGGCTTCTTGTTTTAAACGAAATCCATCACATGAATCGCAAGCCATGGCCGCTTGATAGTTTGAAAGTTCTTCACGCACATTATCACTATCGGTTTCAATGAGGCGACGGGCAAGAGAGTTAATAACGCCTTCAAATGGCTTTTTAGCATTGTATGAACGAACCTCATCTTTATAGGTAAAGGTAATCGTCTCATCACTGCCATACAGGATAATATCTTGTTCGGTTTTTTTTAATTTCTTCCACGGTGTGCCCATAGAGAATTTAAAATGTTTGGCGATACTTTCTAATGTTTGTTGATAATAAGGCGCCCATGTTTTTGACCATGGTGCAATGGCGCCATCGGCTAAAGATAAATCTTCATTGGGGACAACAAGATTTGGCTCAAAATGCATTTTATGCCCTAATCCATCACATGTCGGGCAGGCACCAAAGGGGCTGTTAAATGAAAATAGGCGTGGTTCAATCTCATCGATTGTGAAGCCAGATACTGGGCAGGCAAATTTCTCTGAAAAGACATGGCGTTTGGCTTCATCGGTTGCCTCATCAATATATAAGATACCATCTGTCATGCTGAGCGCTGTTTCAATAGAATCAGCCAACCTTGTTGTGACGTCTTCACGAATGATTAAGCGATCCACAACAACCTCAATGTCATGCTTTAATTTTTTATCCAGAGCAGGGGTCTCATCAATATTATAAATCTGCCCATCGATTTGAATACGTTGGAATCCTTTTTTCTGTAGCTCCGCAATCTCTTTTTTATACTCACCTTTTCGTCCACGAACAATTGGTGCAAGCACATATAATCTTGTTCCTTCGCCAAGCTCCATAACACGGTCAACCATTTGTGAAACGGTCTGACTGGTAATAGGTTTGCCAGTTGCTGGCGAGTAAGGGATACCAATGCGTGCCCAAAGCAAGCGCATGTAATCATAAATCTCTGTAACGGTTCCCACGGTAGAGCGTGGATTTTTAGAGGTTGTTTTTTGCTCAATTGAAATTGCAGGCGATAAGCCCTCAATAGATTCGACATCAGGCTTTTGCATGAGCTGTAGGAATTGGCGCGCATAGGCAGAAAGGCTTTCTACATAGCGTCTTTGCCCTTCGGCATAAATTGTATCAAAGGCAAGAGAAGACTTTCCCGAACCACTTAAACCTGTGATAACGGTTAGCTGATCGCGCGGAATTTCAACATTAATGTTCTTTAGGTTATGTTCTTTTGCGCCTGTAACAATGATATTTTTGTTCATACTTTGTTCCTTTTAAAATCTATATGCACTATATTGTATTTTTATTCACAATTTCCAGTGCTTTTTTATAATTTTACGATATAAAAGAATAATAAATATAAGGCTTGCAGTGTCGCTTTTGGGGCATTAGTATAGTTTTGTTTTAATCAAAAGAATATTAGTTCAAGAAAGGAGCTTGCTTGATATGGCGGGCAGTGTAAATAAAGTTATTTTAGTCGGAAACCTTGGAAAAGATCCAGAGGTTAGAACAATGCAAACGGGCGGTCGTGTAGCGAATCTATCTATCGCAACATCAGAAAGCTGGAAGGATCGTGGCACTGGTGAGCGTAAAGAGCGCACAGAATGGCACCGTGTTGTTATTTTTAGTGAGCCATTGGTTAATCTTTCTGAGCAATACCTTAGAAAAGGCTCTAAAATTTATATTGAGGGTCAATTAGAAACTCGTAAATGGACAGATCAAGCATCTGGTCAAGATCGCTATTCAACAGAAGTCGTTCTTCGTCCATATTCAAGCACATTAACAATGCTTGATAGCAGAAGTGATTCTATGGGTGGCGGTGCCCCTTCATACGATCAAGGCATGGGCATGTCTAAAGCAGCTAACCAAGGCGCGTCTAATGCGGATGCACCAGTTGATGATTTTGAAGACGAAATTCCGTTTTAATCAAATAGCTTAAGAACAAAACTTAGAGTAGCAGTTTAACTAAAATACAAGGCCAACTATGAGCGACGATAATACGATCGATAACGAATCAGGAACACCATCAGAAAACATAAATTCAATTTCAATTGAAGCCGAAATGGAGAAATCCTATCTCGATTATGCAATGAGTGTGATTGTATCTCGTGCATTGCCTGATGTGCGTGATGGTTTAAAGCCTGTTCACCGTCGTATTTTATTTGCGATGAAAGATGGTGGCTATGATAGCTCTAAACCTTATCGTAAGTCTGCTCGTATCGTTGGTGACGTGATGGGTAAATACCACCCGCATGGTGACTCTGCTATTTATGATTCTATGGTTCGTATGGCACAGCCATTTTCAATGCGTCTTCCTTTGATTGATAGCCAAGGTAACTTTGGTTCGATGGATGGTGATTCGCCTGCTGCTATGCGTTATACCGAAGCGCGGCTTAATAAAGCGGCTGAAACCCTTCTTCAAGATATTGATAAAGATACTGTTGATTTCCTTCCTAACTATGATGAATCGGTGATGGAACCTGGTGTATTACCAGCACGCTTCCCGAACTTACTTGTTAATGGTACAGGTGGTATTGCGGTTGGTATGGCAACAAATATCCCACCTCACAACTTAGGTGAAGTTTTGGATGCTTGTTGTGCTTTAATCGAAAATCCTGACTTAACTGTTGAAGAATTAATCGAATATGTTCCAGGCCCTGATTTCCCAACTGGGGGTCAGATTTTAGGACGTGCGGGTACTTTGTCAGCGTATCATACTGGTAATGGCTCGGTTAAAATGCGTGCAAAGACGGATATTGAAGAAGTTGGTAACCGCCAAGCAATCATTATTACTGAGATTCCGTATCAGGTTAATAAATCTCGTTTGGTTGAAAAGATTGCCGATGTTGCCCGTAATAAAGTTGTCGAAGGGATCGCTGATCTTCGTGATGAATCAGACCGTGATGGTGTTCGTGTTGTTGTTGAATTAAAACGTGACAGTGTGCCCGAAGTTGTATTGGCACAGCTTTTCAAATACACACCACTACAAACAAACTTTTCTTGTAACATGTTGGCGCTTAATCATGGCCGCCCACAGATGTTGAATTTACAACAAATTCTAAAAGCCTTTATTGAGTTTAGAGAAGTAGTCATTACAAGACGTACAATTTATGAACTTGGTAAAGCAAGAGACCGTGCCCATATCTTGGCTGGTTTGGCTGTTGCTGTTGCCAATATTGATGAGATTATTGCACTTATTCGTAATGCGCCAGATCCACAGACGGCGCGTGAGCAACTCTTGGCTAAAAAATGGCCTACACATGATGTTGCTCCATTAATTGAGCTTATTGATGATCCAGAGTATCCGCTAAATGATGACAATACTTATCAAATGTCTGAAACCCAAGCAAAAGCAATTTTGGATTTAAGATTGCACCGCTTAACAGGTTTAGAGCGTGATAAAATCGCTAATGAATTAAGAGAGATCACGGATCAGATTAAAGAATATTTAGATATCTTGGCAAACCGTGATCGTATGTTCGGGATTATGCGTGAAGAGTTTATCGAAATTAAAGATAAATTTGCAAATCCACGTCGTACTCAATTAATTGAGGCTGAATTTGAGGCTGATATTGAGGACCTTATTCAGCGTGAAGATATGGTTGTAACGGTTACGCATCATGGATATATCAAACGTGTTCCATTATCAACATATCGTGCACAGCGCCGTGGCGGTAAAGGGCGCAGTGGTATGAACACAAAAGATGAGGATTTTGTAACAGATATCTTTGTTGCGAATACGCATACGCCAGTTTTATTCTTTACCGATCGTGGTATCGTTCACAAAATGAAAACATATCGTTTGCCTTTATCAACACCACAAGGACGTGGGAAGGCGATTGTGAACCTACTCCCATTAGAAAAAGATGAAAAAATCTCTGTGATCATGGCGTTGCCAGAGGATGAAGAGACATGGGGCGAGTTGGATATCATGTTTGCAACCTCGCATGGGTCTGTGCGTCGTAATAAACTCTCTGACTTTAAAAATATTCGCTCAAATGGTTTGATCGCGATGAAGTTGGCAGATGATGAAAACTTGGTTTCTGTTAAAACATGTCGCGAAGATGATGATATTGTCTTGGCTTCTCGCCTTGGTAAGGCAATTCGTTTCCCTGTTACAGATATCCGTGTGTTCTCGGGTAGAACATCAACTGGGGTTCGTGGTATTAGGCTGGGCAAAGATGATGATGTGATTTCAATGTCAGTTGTTCCTCATATTGAATGTGAGATTGAAGAGCGTGAAGCGTATTTAAAAGCAAGCTCTGCAAAACGCTCTCTAGAAGAAGGCGAGACATTCAATTTGTCTGACTATGGCATTAGCCAAGAACGCTATGATGAATTAGAAGAACATGAAGCATTCTTACTTATTACTACAACCAAAGGCTATGGTAAGCGTACATCATCATATGAATATCGTGTGACTGGTCGTGGTGGTTCTGGTGTATGGAATGTTAGCTTAACCGCTAAAAATGGTGAAGTTGCTGGCACATTCTGTGTTGAAGAGGGAGATCAGATTATGATGGTTACGAATGGTGGTCAATTAATCAGAATGCCAACAACAAATATTCGCTATGTTGGGCGTCAAACTCAAGGTGTGACACTCTTCAAGATCAATAAAGGCGAAGATGTTGTTTCTGTGGCTCGTATCTTCATGGAAGATGAAGACGAAGAAGAATTAGAAGCAATTGAAGCTGGTTTAGAGGCTGATGCGAACGTGGAAGAAGCTGGCGCAGATGCGGATGGTGCTACTGAAGCCGAAGCAGAATCAGAGGAATAAACTTCTTAAAAAAAAATAGGAATGGGCTTAAAATGTCTGATAATAAAATCATTGGTGTCTATGCGGGAACATTTGATCCCATCACAAAAGGACATATGGACATCATCAGACGAGCGGCGAGGGTGGTTGACCATTTGGTTGTTGCCGTTGCAAAAAACGCTGGCAAAGCTCCTTTATTTTCCTTAGAAGAGCGTGTTTCTATTACACAAACATCAATTTCAGATGAAATCAAAGATGTAAGAGCATCGATCGAAGTGCGTGGCTTTGATAATCTTCTTGTTCAGTTTGCCGAAGATGTGGGCGCAACGTCAGTGGTTCGTGGTCTAAGAACTGTTTCTGATTTTGAGTATGAATATCAAATGGCATCGATGAATAAGCATTTAAAACCTGATATGGAAGTTATTTTTATGATGGCTTCGAATAAGTATCAGCATGTTTCATCTCGGTTTGTTAAAGAAATTTCTAGCCTTGGCGGTGATGTCTCTGACTTTGTTCCAAGTGCTGCTTATAGGGCGTTAAAAGAAAAACAAAAGAAATAAGTTTATTCAATTTTAACTTTTTGAATCTAAACTGTTTTTCTGGATTTTTTAAAAGGTTTGTAAGTTTTTGCTTGACCTTTTGATCACAAATCCCTATTTTGCCATTTGTTGTTCAATTTATTGAATAATGAGCCCGTAGCTCAGCTGGTAGAGCAACTGACTTTTAATCAGTAGGTCCGGGGTTCGAATCCCCGCGGGCTCACCACTTCCCTATCTTAGAAAATGTGAAGTGGTGGGTTTTCAAATAAAACTTTCCCTTTTTATAAAAACATCTTATTTTATGACCTTGAGATTTAATCCAAGGGAATTGCCATGACTGACAATCAAAATAAATTTACATCCAACTTTTGGTCAAGAATACGTCGCTATTTTATTGCGGGTCTTTTGATTACAGCACCAATATCATTGACATTGTTATTGGCTTGGGAGTTTATTGAGCTTATTGATACGGCAGTTGTTGCGATTATTCCCCAACGCTATCATCCAGAAAGCGTGCTGCCATTCTCTATTCCTGGCTTTGGACTATTGATTGTGTTTGTAACGTTAACGGCGATTGGAGCGTTTACAGCCGGCTTAATTGGGCGTTTATGGCTTAAATTTTCTGAAAATGTTTTGGGGCGAATGCCTGTTATTCGTTCAATCTATAATGCACTAAAGCAAATTTTTGAAACGGTCTTCAGTGATACTAACAGATCATTTAAAGATGCTGTTTTAGTTGAATATCCAAAAAATGATATGTGGGTTATTGGCTTTTTAACAGGCTCAACAAAAGGCGAGGTTGAAGAAAAAATCGGTGCAAAAGTTTTAGTCAATGTCTTTGTTCCAACAACACCAAACCCCACATCAGGTTTTTTAGTTTTCGTTGATAGAAGCAAAATCCATGATTTGGACATGTCAGTTGAAGATGCTTTAAAGCTTGTGATCTCTGCTGGTATCGTTGTGCCTGGAGAAAAGAACAAAACTATTCCTGTTATTAATCAGCCAGAACGCAAATAGGAAAGCGCTTTATCCCGCTCAAATAAATAAAGCAGTTCTTTTAAATGTTGCCCACGTTTGGTTTTTAAATAAGGGTCTTTATCAACAAAATGGCGTGCGTCATCAAAGGCGATTTGGATAAGATCACGATGTTCAAAAATATTGGCGACACGATAATCAATAATCCCACTTTGTTTAGTGCCCAATACATCGCCTGAGCCACGAAGCTCCAAATCTTTTTCAGCCAAATAAAATCCATCATTGGAATCACGCATATAGCTCATACGTTTTTTTGCNATTTCACCAACATGNGGNGGGTANAGAAGNATNCAAGTTGATGNTTTTGTGCCTCNACCAACNCGCCCNCGTAATTGATGCAGTTGTGATAANCCAAAGCGNTCTGCGTGTTCAATNATCATGATTGTGGCCTCACGCACATTCACGCCAACCTCAATCACTGTNGTTGAGACAAGNAGNTTGATNTTACCTTCTTTAAAGGCCTGCATNGCNGCGTCTTTTTCATCGCCCTTCATTTTNCCATGNATAAGNCCAACTTTATCGTCCCCAAAGATTTTCTTTAAATCTTGATAGCGATCTTCNGCAGCGGCCAGATCAAGNTTTTCAGATTCNTCNACCAATGGGCATATCCANTANATACGTTCATCTTGNTCAATTTTTTTATGCAAGCTATCAACCAATGAATTTAAGCGCTCTAAATTNATCAGCTTTGTATCAATTGGCATNCGCCCTGGTGGTTTGCCATCCAATCNTGATACATCCATNTCGCCAAATACGGTTAAGCTNAGCGTTCTGGGGATAGGGGTGGCTGTCATTACAAGCATATCAGGATGATTNCCTTTAGAAGCCAATTTTAAGCGTTGNTCNACNCCAAAGCGNTGNTGNTCATCAATNACAATNAANCCTAAATCTTTNAATTCGACACNATCTTGGAANAGNGCGTGTGTGCCAAAGATAAGATCAATTTCNCCNGATTTTAANTCTTCTAAAATTTGTGTTCTAATTTTNCCTTTTTCGCGCCCTGTTAGGATCGCCGTTTTTAGNCCAAGGGCATCTGTCCATTCTTGTAACCCTTCATAATGTTGGCGTGCTAAAATTTCCGTTGGCGCCATGATAGCAACTTGTGATCCTGCTTCTAAAACCGAAAGGCTTGCAAATAAACAAACGATTGTTTTACCACTACCCACATCGCCTTGAAGAAGGCGTAACATTTGGCGGGGTAGTTCCATATCGCTTTGAATTTCTTTTAAGCTTCTTATTTGTGCATCTGTAAGATCAAAAGGGATTGCTTTCAAAAGTTTCTTTTTCAGGTCATTTGAAGCTTTAAAACTTCGGCCATTTTTTTGAACATTGTGATATCGCGATAAAGATAATGCCATTTGTGTGGCTAAAATTTCATCATAAGCCAAGCGTTCACGAATAGGGTGGTTTGGCTCTAAGATATCTGTACTCTCAGGATTGTGAATTATATTTAATGACGCTTTAAAACTTTGCCATCCTTTTTGCTTCATCAAGGTTGGGTCGTGCCATTCTTCTAAGTCAGGGGTTTCTTTTAAAGCGTTTTGAATAACTTTTCGAAGGACTTTATTGGATAGCCCAGCTGTTAAAGGGTAAACCGTCTCATAACCAATAATTTCTTCTCGCTGACTTGGTGAGACAATAAAATCAGGGTGTAACATTTGTGGTATCCCATGAAAATATTCTATTCGTCCACTAACAATTTTCTTCTCGCCCAAAGGAAGAAGCTTTTCTAAATAGCCTTTTCTTGCGTGAAAGAAAACAAGATCAAGTTTGGTTCCATCTTGGTCTTCTGTTCTAACACGGTATGGTTTTGATTTATGAAAGCTAGGGATATGATTTAAAATTTCTATTTCAAAAGTTCCAATTCGTCCATTTTCAGCTTTTACCAATGGTGGGGCATAGGTGCGGTCGATAAAGCTGGATGGAATGTGGAATAAAAGATCCTTAATATGTGTCCCGCAAAGCGTCTCAAACAGCTCAGCATTCTTCGGCCCAACACCCTTAACGCTTCTAACAGAGCGAAAAAGAGGCATTAATGAGAGCGGGCGCAAGCCAGATTGTTGCGTTTGCTCGTTTTTTTCTAAATTAAGGGCTGACTTTTCCATGAATTTATACTATATCCTAAAGCATGACAGATCAATTAGATGATAGACGCAAAAAACTTATTTTTAGATCATGGCACCGTGGAACACGTGAGGCCGATCTTCTTATTGGGTCTTTTGCAAAAGAAAATATCCCTAACTTTACCGAAGAGCAGTTGGCTCAGTTTGAGACAATCATGGAGCGCAGTGATCCTGATATCTATAACTGGATGACGGGCAGGGAAGAAGAGCCAGAAGAATTAAAGGGCGATGTCATGAACATGCTTAAAGACTATCGCTTTACTGGAAAAAGAGGGGCTTGATTTAAAAAGTCGCTTTTACAATGCAGCAAGCAGAACCTATTCTTGAAAATCCAGATAATAATGAACCGCCACATGATGCTTACAGATTAAAAAAAGTAACATCCTGTGTTGAGGGGGCTGATGCTTTATATTTAGGCAGGCAGACACAAGAGAATTTTCTCTGTCATATCTGCTTAGATGATGCCCGCTTAAAAAAACTAAAATCTTTACTAGAATATTTTTACCCCGATACGACTATTTTGGAATATCCTGCATGGGATTGTTTGCCCTATGATCGTGTCTCACCCAGTACGGATATTTTAGGTAAAAGATTAGAAGCGCTTAGTTATTTAAAGGCCAATCAGACGCGTCAAAAAAATGTTATTATTTTAACAACAACGGCGGCAATCGCGCAAAAGACATTGCCAAAGTCAGAGCTTGATAATGCGGCCTTTGATATTTCAATGGGAAGTTTTATTAACCCTGAAAAATTACAATCTTTCTTAATTAAAAACGGATTTAACCGAACAAATACTGTTCGAGAGCCTGGCGAGTTTGCCGTGCGTGGTGGGATTATTGATGTTTACCCAGCCAATCTTGAAAATCCAGTGCGCATTGATCTATTTGGGAATGAGGTTGATAGCTTAAAATATTTTAACGCACTTGATCAAATGACGATTGATAAGTGTGAAAGCTTGAAGCTAAACCCAGCTTCAGAAGTATTTTTAAATGAGACAACAATCTCACGATTTAAACAAAAGTACCGTGAATTATTTGGAGCCAATAATCGCGAAGACACGCTTTATGAATCTGTATCCGCTGGGCGTAAACATGCCAGCATGGAACATTGGTTACCATTATTTTATGAGAAGATGAACAGTTTTTTTGACTATTTACCGCCTCAAACAAAACTAAGTTTGGATCATCTTTATGAGGCCTCTTTATCAAATCATTTAGAGCAAGTTGATGACTTTTATTCAGCGCGCTCTGAACAAGCAGAATTTGATAAAAAAGCAAAACGTGAAATTGGCTATAAGGCTATTCCAGAAAATCTTTTATATCTTGATATCGCAACAGTGTTTGAAACATTAAAAGATACATTTGATGCAAAAGTTTTAGTGCCGTTTGAAGATGATGCACAAGAGACTGAAAACGTAAAAAGCTCTAAAGTAAAAAGCTTTGGCGATGTTCGCGCAACAGATAAAGATAAGCTTTATGAAGCTGTTTATATCTTCCTAAAGTCACACCAAGAGAAGAAAAAGAAAACGCTAATTTGTTGTTATTCCGAAGGCGCAAGAAGTCGTCTAATCGAACTTTTTGCCAAGCATGGGTTTGAGGATTTAGTAGGTCTTGAAGAGTGGTCACAAGTTAAAAAACTTTCACGATCAAAAATAGGTGTTTTAATCCTCCCTTTAGAGCATGGGTTTGAGACCGAGAACTACTTATTTTTGAGTGAGCAGGATATCTTTGGCGATCGTTTGATGCGCCCTGTGAGAAAGAAAAAAGATAGCGAAAACTTCATTTCCGAAGCCTCCAGTTTAAGTGAAGGTGATTTAGTTGTTCATATTCAACACGGGATTGGACGTTTTATTGGATTAGAAAATTTAAAAGTCGCTGGTGCTTCACATGATTGTGTGAAGTTAGAATATGATGGCGGCGATAAGCTTTATGTGCCCGTTGAAAATATTGAGATGTTGACCCGTTATGGATCTGAAAATGCGGCTCAAAGATTAGATAAGCTAGGTGGCGTAGGCTGGGAAGCTAGGAAATCTAAAGTTAAAAAAGACCTGCTTGCGATGGCTGGCGATCTTTTACAAGTGGCTGCTGCAAGACAATTAAAAGAAGGTGAAGTGTTAGAGGTGCCAGAAGGGCTGTATCAAGAATTTGTTAGCCGCTTCCCTTACACAGAAACAGAAGATCAGCTAACCTCAATTAATGCCGTTATTGAAGACTTGCACAAAGGTCGCCCGATGGATCGTTTGGTTTGTGGCGATGTTGGTTTTGGTAAAACAGAAGTCGCTTTGCGTGCTGCGTTTGTGGCTAGTATGGCAGGTGTTCAGGTGGCTATTGTCGCACCGACAACATTGCTAGCAAGACAGCATTATTTAGAATTTACAAGACGTTTTAAGGGATTACCAATTCGTGTTGAACAGTTATCAAGATTGGTTAAACCAAAACAAGCCAACCAAACAAAACAAGATATCAAAGATGGTAAAGTCGATATCGTGATCGGTACTCATGCGGTTTTGGCAGATAGTATTAACTTTAAACAATTGGGTTTATTGGTTGTTGATGAAGAACAAAAATTTGGTGTTAAACAAAAAGAACGTCTAAAGAAATTAAAAGAGAATGTTCATATCTTAACGCTAACAGCAACACCGATCCCAAGAACGCTTCAACTTGCTTTAACGGGGGTGCGTGATTTAAGCCTGATTACAACACCGCCAGTGGATCGTTTAGCGGTTCGCACCCACGCAATGCCATTTGATAATGTTATCGTGCGTGAAGCATTAATGAGAGAGCATTACCGCGGCGGTCAGAGTTTCATTGTATGCCCAAGGATTAGTGACTTGGACGCGATGGAAGAAAAATTAAAAGAGATCGTCCCTGACTTAAAATATATTAAAGCCCATGGGCAAATGCCAACAACGACTTTAGAAGACCGTGTAACAGCTTATTATGAGGGTAAGTACGATATTCTACTGGCAACGAATATTATTGAATCAGGTTTAGATATTCCAAATGCGAATACAATGATTGTGCACCGTGCCGATCTTTTCGGTTTATCACAGCTTTATCAAATTAGGGGTCGTATTGGACGCTCTAAAATTCGTGGCTATGCATACCTAACATATGAGCCAAGAAAAGTTTTAAATAAGCAGGCACAAGAACGACTTCGCATTTTGGAAACGTTAGATACACTTGGCGCTGGATTTGAGATTGCAAGCCACGATATGGATTTACGTGGTGGAGGTAACCTTCTTGGCGAAGAACAATCTGGTCATGTAAAAGATATCGGGATTGAGCTTTATCAAAAGATGTTGGAAGAAGCGGTTGAGGATGTAAAACTCGCCAAATCGAGTAATAAAGATGAGGCGCATCAACAGCAAAGCTTGGCTGATTATTGGTCGCCACAAATTAATTTGGGCACAGATGTATTTATCCCTGAAGATTATATCCAAGACTTGAACGTTCGCTTAAGTATTTATCGTCGTGCCTCTAATCTAAAATCTGATGAAGAGATCGATTATTTCAAGGCTGAGCTTATTGATCGTTTTGGCGAAATTCCTAAGGAAGTTCACAACCTGCTAGATACAATTCAATTAAAAATCATGTGTAAGGCCCTTAATATTGAAAAGGTTGAAGCAGGACCAACAGGAGCGATTATTAGTTTTAGAAACAACTATTTTGCAAAAGTTGGCGAGCTCTTACGATATGTTCAAACAAAAGCAGGTAGTGTTAAATTGCGTCCCGATAAAAAGCTTATTTTTATGAAGAGTTGGGGCAATATGGATGTGCGTTTAAAAGGCATCACAGCAGTATTAACCGATCTTTTATCCTTGTAAGATATTCTATTTAATGCTCTCATACAGATAGAGTTATTTAAAAATCTTAAATTTAAGGATTATCAAGCTATGGCAATGGGTATTCATCCAAAAGACTTAGACAGAAAAGAGATTAAAAAGAAAGTTCAGCAAGCTTTAAAAGTTTCTGATTATGATATGAAGCGTGCTTCTGTTGAATTGGTTGAGCTGTGCTTAAGGGATCATGCTTTTTTACTTGGTCTAACAGAGCCGTTTTTAAGAGGGATTATTGGCCACAGCCTTAAAAGTGCCATGGAAAATAGTTCAAATGAAGATCAACAAGATGATATACCAGAAGAAGCCCCAACAAAATTGGATGTTGAGAATATGGGCAATGCCACTGGTCTTGGTGCTGATATTGTTAAAACTGTATTGGGCGAGGGTGGTCATCAATTTGGTACAAAAGACCGCACAAGAAGCACTTTGGGTAAAAAGACAAAAGCATCTGACGGTCATGTTGATGCCCTAAAACAAATTGCAGATCAGCAACGCAAAAACAAAGACTAATTTTCAGACAAAATCCTGACTAAAAGCTTGCATTTTTTAGGCTAAAATGTTTTTATATCAACCTTGTTGCGGTGCAATATGATTTTAATTTTATAAAATAAGGTTTTTAAGAATATGGATGTAAGTAAAATCCCTGTAGGCGTTGATGCCCCTAATGATATTAATGTAATTATTGAGATTGGCGCAGGTCAAGATCCAATTAAATACGAAATCGATAAGGACTCTGGTGCTCTTTTTGTTGATCGTATTATGCACACATCTATGCGCTATCCATGTAACTATGGTTTTATCCCACACACATTGGCTTATGATGGCGATCCAACAGATGTTTTGGTTATTTCTGGCCCAAGCTTCTTGCCTGGCTGTATCGTTCGTGCTCGTCCAATCGGTGTTCTTGTTATGGAAGATCAGGGCGGCATGGATGAAAAAGTATTAGCTGTTCCTGTTGATGATTTGCACCCATATTATAGTAATGTTACAAGCTATACAAAATTGCCAAAGATTATCACAAACCAAATTCAGCATTTCTTTGAGCATTACAAAGATTTAGAAGATGGTAAATGGACAAAGATTACTGGCTGGGAAGATGCGGATCGTGCAAAAGCCTTTATTATGGAGACGATTGAAAACCATAAGAAAGCAGAAGCTGAAAAAGCTGCGTAAAAATGACTTTAAAAGATTTATTTTAAAAAGAAGCTCGATAGAAATATCGGGCTTTTTTATGCTTCGAGGGTCTCTATTTTATCACTTAAAATGATTATAAATATCGCCATGAAATTCAAACCAATGAGCCAGCTTTGCCAAAGTGAGTAGCTAAAGCAATAAGAGCACATGCTAACGATAAATAATGAGAGAAAAGCCTGTCGATTGCTTTGAAGTCTGAAAATTTTAAACAAAACTAACGATATGAATCCTGCAAAGAGCAGGGCACCAACAGCACCAAAGTCTAACCATATTTGAATAGCGTAATTGTGAGGGTGTAAGATACGATTGCTTTTTTGGTATTTACCATCATTGCTAAAATCACTAATGCGCCTTGTTACATCGACCCCATGTCCTAATATCGGTTTTTGCATCGCATAGTTTGACACAAAATTATAAATCTCCAAACGCTGTGCACCATGCCCGCCGCCTTGTCCAATGATTGCATTTTGGTATACATCATCAGAAAAGTTTTTATATATATAATTCGCTCCAAAGGGGGCCGCTAGTGTGAAAGCAAACACAGCGATAATGCCCAAATACCAAACGGCTTTTAAATTTTTAGGAAATAATATCCATGCAATGGCAACCAGAAGAAGGGATAATTTAGCCGTCTCAGACCCGCTTAAAAATACGGCAAGCCCCACAGATGCAATTAAAAGAGTTAACAGCATAGCTCTTTTTTTATTCTGATAAGTCTTCTTGATGATTGCGACAGCAGGAATTAGCATGAAGCAAAAAGCGGTCACAGATTTATTAATCAATGAATTCCCGATATACTCATCAGGTGCATTTTTAATGGTTTTATAAATCGGATATCCAAACAATATCTCAATAATAATCAAGGTTGCGCAAAGTATGACAATCATCGGAATTGCTTTCAGGTAACTCTCTAATGTTTCTTCACTTAAAAAATTATGCTGTATGATTAAGAGAGCTGAAAATATAAAAATCAAACTGATTGTCAGGCTTCGATCAATCGAGCTGTCTTGAAAAATTGACCAAAGATTACTTACCCAAATCAGCCCTAAAAGCATAGCTGCGTACAACCATATTGTTTTATCGCAATTATTCCATGCCTCTTTCAGGGATATATCTTTATTTAAAATGACTAACGCTGTTGTCAGCAATCCAATCACAGCTGTTATATAACCAAACAAACGGGGGGCTAATAACGCAATTGCTGTTGAAAATAGCATCAACAGGAACAAAAAAAATGTTTGTCTATTGGTTATGCCAGATGTCATTAAAGGCTTTCTAATTTCTCAACTAGGTTTTTCATTTGTTCAGAAACTCGGTGGTTTTCTTCTAACCATTTTCTATTTTGTTGCCCTAATTTTTCCAGTTCTTTTTGTGACAAAGAAGCAAGATGATTTAAACCTTGTGCAATCGCTTCTGAATTCTCGGCTTCACATGATACGCCGCCTTGGCTTTGATCAATTGGGTTATTAACCTCATCAACTGGATATAAAACAGGTTTGCAAGCTGCCATATAATCATTAAGCTTAGTCGGACTAACACCTAGTTTATACATATCAGCTTTTCTAAAAGTAATATAAGCAACATCAATATTTTTTAAGAAGTCATTGACCTGCGGGCGTTTAATAGCGGGAAGAAAGTGTAATCTGTTTTCTACACCAAGCCTTTTTGCTTGCTCGATTAATTGATCGTGAAAATTGCCATGTCCAACACAAACAGCATGAACCTTCTCATCTGTATTTGATAGTGCTTCAACCAGAGTGTGAAGGCAGTTTGCTAAACCAATTGCGCCCGCATAACCAATAATGAATTTATCTTCATTTTTGAGTTGTTTTAACAAAACAGTGTGTTCAGAAGGTAAAGGTGTGTTCTTTGGCTCATAGAGGTCTTCATCTGTAATTCCGTTACTTATATGCATAAAACGACCATCTCTTAACCCTCTTTGTTTTAGATATATTTCACAATCTTTTTGAACGGGAGTTACAAGGTCGGCAATTTTGCAAGAATAGTCCTCCATTTTTTGCATCAACCAAATGAGAGGATTGCGCTTTGATTGCCCGCCAATTTCAACCAATGTTAAAGGCCAGAGATCACGAATATCATAAATAAGTTTTGCATTAAACTTCTTTGCCCATTTAGAAGCCGTTAAAATAGTAAAAGGCTGTGGCGATGACATCACTATAACATCATAATCATCTTCTAGTTTTGGCGGAAAAAAATAGGTTTGAAATGTAAACCAGAACATCGCTAAGATTCTCATAATTGCGCTTTTGGGATTATAACTAAATCCTTTAACCCAAAGATATTGCGCACCATCAATGTCTTCTTTTGTGATATATCCAGATGTTTCGGGTTGGCTGTTTCTTGTGTGTGAGTAGTTGCTTGCAACCACAGTTACATCGTGGCCTTGCTTAACAAGCTCGCTTGCCCAAGTATGGTTTCTGAAAACCATGCCGTATTTAGGCGCGCCTGCAAAATGTGAAAGAATAAGAAATTTCATGATTTTTTACTGATAGAGTTTGATGAATTTTTTTGCATTTTCTTCATAAGAAAATTCAGGTAATTTTTTTGCATTATACGCTTTCATTAAATCATTGTCGATTAATTCATACGTTGCAAAATTGATCAGTTCATGATCATCAACGATAAAGCCGTTAACCTTATCACTTACCATTTCATAATTTGAAGGCAGATCAGAGACAAAACAGACATTATTTGCATATAAAGCTTCCATTAAACAATGTGACTTTCCATCCGAGAAAGGGATAGAAACAACAATTTTGGATTTGGCTTGATATTCAGCATTTTGTTCAGCGCTTAGAAAACCTGCAAATGTTACAGCATTTTCAATTTCTAATTCTTTTACTAGCTTTTTATAGCGCGGCGTATTTATTGGGTGCTCAACACCTGATAAAACCAGTCTCCAGTCTTCATGTCCGGCTTTAAAAAACTTAGCAAAGGACTTGATAACCTTACCAATATTGTAAATATCAGCATGACTTCTTGGCGAATAGATAATGTTTTCTTTATCTTCAAATTTTATATCAGTGATATATGGGATCATACCAAAATTAATATTCCTAGTTTCTTTATCCTTACCAACCAAATCATGAATGGCATATTTTTCAATATTTGCATCAACGGTCACAACGTCTGATTTATTAAGGCAGTATTGGGCAAGTTTTTTATGAAACCAACTGATTTTAGGGATAACAAGAACACTTGATCCCCAAGCGCTTAAAATCATCTTAGCGTGACTTTGCCCCCAAAAGAAAACAAATGGGGCGACACGGTTAATCGTGTGAATATGGATAAAATCAGGATCAAATTTATCAATGATTTTTTTAATATCAAAAATCATATTGAGACCACGCTTTAAATGAATTGTCTCAACGCCATAGTCACGTTCACAAACATCGGTCACTAAAAGCACATCTACGTCATCCTTAATCATTTGAATGAATTTATAGCTGTGAATGGAATCTGGGGCAAAAACGAGAACTTTTTTCATAGGCTTATTTATACAATTTTTTTTAATAGAAGATCAAATTTAAAAAAGGGCTATTTTTATTCATCTAAGATTTTTTGATAAAGTGATCTCATGTCTTTATCGCAAAGATTTGAATTGTGCCAAAGCAGTGTAAAATTACCGCCGACATCTTTACATTTGTTTTTCAGCATTAAGAGTTTTTGATAGGCTTTATCGCCAGTGCCCAAATTCATATAGTGCTCAGAAACAAGCGTTGTTTCCATAGCAATCAGAGGGCGTATTTTAATATTTAACAAGGTATTTGTCACAGGATTAAAAGCAGGGTATTCATGGCATGTACCGCACCTAAAACCCGCCATATCGGCGTAACCGATTGTCGTATCATACTCAAAGCCACAATCATTTAAATGCTGGATCGTCTCTAGCCATGAAAAGCGCAGATAATGCATGCGAACACCCATATTATTTAAGTCAATATCTATGGATTTGGCACTGTTTATAAGGCGGTTCTTTTCTTTATCAATTGCATATTTGTTTCTAAATGTATTGTAGCTTGGGTGTAGCCCGACCTCATGACCGCGTTCATGAATTTTAGATATCAGATTTTTTATCGCTGGATGCTCAACTTCATAATCTGAATCTTTTGATGGATCTGTGCGACCACAAATAAAATAAAAGGCACTTTTCAGATTGTGTTTCTCGGATAAATTCATAATCCAATCAAATGTATTTTTTTCATCAAAGCGACTTAAAGATTTAAAATTTGTAAGTTTAACCAATGGGGCTCTTAAAAAACCTTTGATATTTTTTCTCTTCAATAAATCGCCCAACATGATACGGATCAGCTTTTTAAAAGACTTAAAACCATAGCGACTGGGCTCATCAACATCGTGTGAAACTCTCATTTCAAAGCAGTGATTTGTTAACGCAACGCTTGGAAATATTTCAGTGATCTTGTTTCTTAAGCAATAAAACCATTCATCAACAATAGGGCGCTCGATATAATGATTTTGATAGGCGTGTGAAGCTATGGCTGGAAAACGGTCATGTTTATCAAGAAGAGATTTTTGAACATTTACCTCTTCTACGCGGCATAACATCCAAAACGCTAAGCCTAAAATATCGTAATTCACATATAGATTATTGTCTTTTACTTCAAAAATAGGATCAATATTTTTGGATCCTAAAAGCGGTAAATTATCATCATTAATGGTATAGGAAGGACGTTTATTATTAATATCCCAAAGAGAGTTTATCTTTTTAATAATAATTTTTTGCGCCGATCCAGCAATGATAAGCGTTGTTTGTTTTTGGCCTAATTCTTCGATGGATATATGTGGAGATACATAGATCGCCAAAATCTCATTAAGCCAAAGTTCTAAATCTGAAACAGGTTTCTGCATGGGCTTTATGAGGCTGTTGATACGGCTTGTGCTAATTTACCAACAACCATCTCAACATCATCTTCTTTCATATAAGGATGGAAAGGAAGGCTCATTACTTCACGGGCAACCTTTTCGCCAACTGGTAATGAATAGCTATCATCAAACATTGCAGGCTGCTTATTGATTGTTGAAGGGTAGTGCACTGCTGTTGGAATATCATTGTCTTTTAAGAATGCTTGAACATGATCACGATTTTTTACACGCACTGTGTATTGTGCATAAGCACTTTTATTGTGAGCCTTTATAATTGGTGCTGTAACACCGTGATCTGCCAATACATTATTACCATTAATGTGACGGGAATAGAGCGATGCTACGTTTTCTCTTCGCTCCATCTCATCATTCAAAATCTCTAGCTTTGCCAAAAGGATTGCTGCTTGGATGGTGTCAAGGCGACTATTAATACCGATACGAACATGATGATAGCGTCGTTCTTGACCGTGGCGTGCGATTTGCTCTAACTTTAAGGCTAACTCATCATCATTGGTAAACATTGCACCGCCATCTCCATAACACCCCAATGGTTTTGATGGAAAAAAGCTTGTTGTAGCAATTGTTGTTAAGTTACATGACTTTGTGCCCTTATATGAGGCTCCCATGCTTTGTGCCGCGTCTTCAATTACGGCTAAGCCATAATCATTGGCGATTTCATTAATCGCATCAAAATCAGCCGCTTGCCCATAAAGAGAAACAGGAATAATTGCCTTGGTTCGCTCCGTAATCGCTGATCTAATTAGATCTGGATCGATATTGTATGTTTCCTCATTGATATCGACATAAACAGGTTTTATTTGTAAAAGAGCAGGGGCTTCTGCTGTCGCAATATAAGTAAAGCCAGGGGTAATGATTTCATCGCCTGGTTTTAAATCAAGAGCCATTAATGCAACTTGAATGGCATCTGTGCCATTGGCACATGAGATACAATGTTTTGCCCCCGTATAGTCAGCGAGCTTTTGCTCTAATTCTTTAACCTCTGGCCCCATAATATAGCGCCCATGCTCTAAAACAGCAGCGATATTTTGGTCAATTTTTTCTTTGATGCGCATTTGTTGCGCGTGAAGGTCGATAAAATTCATCATTTGAAATGGGTAACCTTTAATTTAAAGCTTAATAAGTTTGCACCCTTGTAATTTATACTGATCGCCTGTGTTAGGGCAAGTGGTTTGAGCATTTCCCTCTAATGGTAAATCAAGTTTTTCTCCATACTCACTCATCCAGCCGACCTGTTTTGCAGGCACGCCTACCATCAGAGCATAATCAGGAACATCTTTATTAATCACAGCGCCAGCGCCAATAAAAGCAAAAGCGCCAACAGTAACGCCGCAAACAATTGTGCAGTTCGCCCCTAATGTTGCGCCTTTTTTTACAAGTGTATCTTTATATTCATTTTTTCTCTCAATGAGAGAGCGTGGGTTGTAAACATTTGTGAAAACCATACTTGGTCCACAAAAAACACCGTCTTCTAATGTGACGTTATCATAGACAGATACATTGTTTTGGATTTTGCATTTATCGCCAATTGAGACTTTGTTTCCGACAAAAACATTTTGTCCTAAAGAAACGCCTTTACCAATTTTTGCGCCACCGCAAACATGAACCCAGTGCCATATTCTTGAGCCTTCGCCGATTTGTGCACCTTCATCAACGATCGCCGTCTCATGCTGCGTAAAGGTAGAGGCCATAATTCTTTCTCTTTTGAATAGTCTTTAAAAGCGGATGGTATTGCCCTTCGACAGGCTCTTGAGGTTCTTGTGTTCTAAGACCTTCAGTGATGCGGATACAATGTCTTGCATCCTCCACACCATAGCCACGACCAGCCAAAATTTCTTCATAACTAACAGTGTGAAGATCAGTAAAGCCTTTAGAAAATTCGATTTCTTCGCCTTCAATAGAAATTGAACGGAATGTTGTTTGGTTCTTGGCTTTCACATCTTCTGGAAGATCATTTTTATCAATTGACATGAACCAACGAACACGCGCTTTCTCATATTCTAAATAACCGCAAGCTTTTGTTGTGTCTTGGTGGTGAAGCACATTTTTCTCTAAATCGCCAAAAATGAAATGTAACATATCAAAAAAGTGGATACCGATATTGGTCGAAACACCATATGATTTTAATGAATCACCCTTCCAGCTCTCCATGTACCATTTACCACGAGACGTAATATAGGTAAGGTCAATTTCATATTTATCACTTCTGTTTTCTTCCTCAACGCGCTTTTTGATGTCCAAAATTGCTTGGTGATGACGAAGTTGAAGAATGTTATATAGCTTTTGCCCCGTTTCTTGTTGAATAAGCAGAAGCTCATCCAGTAGCTCTTCAGTTGGAACAAGTGGTTTTTCACAAATGACATCAGCCCCCATACGAAGCCCCGCAGCAATGTGGGCATGGTGCATATAGTTTGGAGAACATACAGAAACATAATCAATTTTAGTGTCCTCAGAGCGCCCTAAATTCCAAGCATGATTATAAAAACGTTCAAAGTCAGTGAAAAATTCGCTGTCTGGAGAGATTGAATCGATAATACCAACCGAGTCATTTGGGTCATAACAAGAGATAATTGTGTTGCCAGTATCTTTAATTGCTCTCATATGTCTTGGAGCGATATAGCCTGCAGCCCCAATCAGTGCGAATTTTTTCATGATTATAAATTCCTTATATTATTTTTAATCCGTTATACATAACAAAAAAGTGCCTTTAAGTAAATAAAAAAGCTCTTTTATCTAGCCTTGGTGAAGCTCTTGAATTAGAGCGTCAAATTTATCAGCTTGTTTACTGCGATGATGATCTTCAACCAAATCCCAATCTCTTTCCAAAACTTCTTTATTTTTCCATGCTGTGTAGGCTTGTAAAATAGTGGCTTCAATTCCATCAATATCAGAATTACACGAGGTATAGCCAGCATTGGTTTGTTTAATTAATTTTGATGCGACATCAGTTGGATCAAGCATACCAATGATAGGCTTGCCTGAGGCTAAATATTCAAATAGTTTTCCTGAATAAACGCCGTGCCTGTTAATTGTAGGGTAAATCATGAAAAGGGCGTCTGCCTGTTTCATATGAACTTTTACCTCATCATAAGGAACAGCTCCTTGTGTATGAACAATATCTTTAAGGTTATCAGGGATTTTAATTGGAATAGAGCGCCCGATAAAATTAACCTTAATATCCAATTTCTGTTTTGCCATTAAATTGCTTAGGGCTTTTAAAAAGTTATTGGGATTAATATCCCCGTAAAATGAGCCAAGATAGGTTATAGTAAAACGCTCATTATTCGTAAGAGGGCTGGTTTTATCAGCATCAAAATTATAACCATTTCTAATCTCTTTAAAGATTACACTTGGTGTTTTACAAAACCTTTTAAAATCCTCAAGGATGGGTTCTGAGACCGAAACAACGGCATCAGCGTTGTTAACAGATTTTTGTTCGCACCGTTTTGTATAATATCTGGCCAGTCTTTTTAGATATGGCGATGTTGACATCTCATCTCTCATATCAGCAATCCATTTTAACTTTGGAAAGTCGTCTTTTAACTTTAATGAAACAAGGTGCGGTGCATTTGGGGCATAAGAGCTGATAATCGTATCAATGTTATTTTTTTTGATAATTTCTTTTGCTTGGTTATAAGCTCTTTTTGTCCAGTTGTAGTTTGGGTTTGGAATTAGATAAGATATGGCAACATTGCAAATTGCTTTGATTTTATGAAAGATTTTTCCATCTGATTTTTTAAAATCCAAGCGTTTGAAAAGTCCTTTGTCTTTAAGAAAATGAAAAGAAACATTATCCTTATATTGATAATGTGAATAGTCATCATCTGGGGCACATAGAACATGCATGTTGTGTCCTTTTTCAGATAAATATTGAATAAGCGCATTCATACGCTGAAAAGCGCTGTGGTTTTTGGGTGTGATTGTATACATCAAAAGAATGTTATGATTGGACATGCTGTTTCTCTTTATTAGATAGCTTAATTTCTTTATTTATCAAAAAGCTGATAAGTTTTCTAATGTTATTTTTTAGCTTTCGAGTGATAAGCATTGAAAATTTAAAGATATTCCTCTATTTATTTGCACTTAGATAATTGTAAATATGACCTAAAAAATTAAGGGAATTAAATGCCTTCACAAAACAAACCGATAGTCACAACCAATAGATATGAAGAGCTTATTCGTGGCTTTATCGAGGCTGGTTATGAATTTAAAGCCTTTGGGAAAGAAGCTGTAGGTAAAACCATGTTCTTAAGACATGATATTGATTTTTGCCTGCATAGAGCTTTGGAGGTTGCGAAAACAAATAAGAAATTAGGTGTTACAGGCACATTTTTTATCATGGCAAGTGGTTTTGCGTATAACCTTCTTGATAAAGAAAACCAAGATCTCGTGCGTCAGATTAGGGATAATGATCAAATTATTTCGCTTCATTATGATCCGACTGTTTATGATGACATTCAGCGCGGTTTTGAAATTGAAAAGAATCTCTTTGATGGTTTGTTTGAGGAGGATATAAAGGTCATTAGTATTCATCGCCCTGGGCCTTTTTTGGATGAGAACAACACAAGATTAGGCGAGTGTGAACACACCTATATGGATAAATATTTTAATGATATAAAATATTGTTCAGACAGTGGGGGGCGTTTTAAATATGGGCACCCTTATGAAACGGAGGCGTTTAAATCTGAACAACCTATTCATTTATTATTGCATCCTGTTTGGTGGACGCATGATCTGAATACACCGACTGAGTTCCTACTTAATTGGCAAGAAGAAGTCGCTTATAGGACAATCGATAAAACATTAGACAATTGTAAAACTTTTGATAAAAAAGCATTCTGGGAGACAGCATAATGGGTAAAAGAAAAGTTGCCGTATTTGGGTGTAAAAACACAACTGCATATTTAATAAAAGAGCTTCGTAAATTTACAAATGTTGATGCTCTTATTACGCTTGCACCAGACCATAGCGAGAGTGAAAACGTAGCAGGATACGAAGATTTGTCTTATCTTAAATCTGAAATTCCTAATTTTTATCAGGTTAAAAAATATAACTTAAAATCTAAAGAAGATCAGGACTATATCAAATCCCTTGATTTGGACATTGCTTTTGTTGCTGGGTGGCAAAGGTTATTGCCAGCGGATGTTTTGAATATGTTATCAATCGGTGCCTTTGGTATGCATGGAAGTTCACAAAACTTACCCAAAGGGCGCGGTCGCAGCCCTATGAACTGGTCTTTGATTGAAGGGCGTGAGCATTTTTATACAAACTTATTTAGATATAATCCTGGTGTTGATGACGGGGCTGTTGTTGGTTGTATTAAATTCTCAATTTTAGAGAATGATACGGCTGAAACGCTTCACTATAAAAATACAACATCAATGGTCCAACTTATTAAAGAGAACATTGATGGCCTTTTAGACGGCACGATTGAGCTGCAACCACAGCAAGAAGAGGGCGCAACTTATTATCCAAAACGCACCCCTAAAGACAGCATTATTGATTGGCGCAATGATATTCATGCAATTGATAGGCATATCAGAGCGGTTGCACACCCATTTAATGGCGCATTCTCATATATGAATGATAAGAAAGTCATTATTTGGCGCGCATCTATCTTTAGAACTGATGAAGAACGCCATAGCTGGCAGTCTGAACCTGTAGGAAAAGTTGTCAGTATCTTCCCAAGCGGTAAATTTCTGATTCGTGCAAAAGGCGGGTTACTAATCGTTCATGAGTATGAAGTCGAAGACAATAGCTCAATTATCGAAGATGAAATGCTGATTTCTGATGTGAATGATATTCATGAGTTTGAGAAAAACGAACACGGTTTTCATGATATTTAAATGCTGATTAATTCTTTAAATTAGCATCCAAATAGCCATTGCCATCATCATTAAGTTCTCTGTAAGCGATACAAACCCAAGCGGTACATTACTGTTGCCGCCAACGCAGGCACATTTTAAGTTTCGTTTATCTATATAAACGGCCTTAAAAACAGATATTGCTCCAATTATTCCTATAAACAAAGCAGCAGGGGCAGAGATGATGGTTAGTACACCAGAGATCATTGCCACACCAGCCAACATCTCAACGAATGGATAAACATAGCTATATTTTACCCACTTTTGCGCTAGCAGATCATAATTCAAAAATTGGAGACTAAAGGATTCAAGGTCACGAAGTTTTTGTATGGCAAGTGCGCACATGCTGATTGGAATAAAAAGTTCAATAACTTTAATAAGGTTTAAGTCTCCCATTGCATATGAGACGGATAAAGCCATTAGAAGTGTCGTTACAAAAATTGCAATAATTGGTTTGTAAGTGGTACCTTCTTCTTTTTTGTCAAAAAATTCTTTTACTTCGTCATAACCACCAATACGCTCTTCTTCAATAAAGGTTTGTGGTGTTGTTTCAACATTATATTTTTTTTGAAATGCGTTTGTCTCTTCTCGTGTGGTTAGATGATGGTCTTCAACTTCGTATCCTTGGCTTTTCAAAAGATCGACAGTTTTTAAACCATATGGGCAAATGTGTTTGTCCATAACCATACGATATACAATTGCTTTTTTATTAGAGGGCATCTCCATCCACCTTTCCTTCAAAATTAGGAATTTGACGGACATTTAACTCTGTAGTTGATGAAACAATACCATTTTCGTTGATATCATTTATGAGCCAGTCCATTTCTTTAATTTCTTTTCTTTGTGCTTTGATAATGCCATTAGCCAGCTCCCTGACGCGAATATCTTTAATATTTGAGCGATCGCTCGTCATAATCGCAATGGAATGATGTGGTATCATTGCGCTCATGTAAGATGTGTCATCGATAGTAATTTGACTTCTTACTAAAAATAAGGCGCTGAAAAAGACCAGAATGCTACCAAGATAAATCAGTATATTTTTACTTTTATCTTTATACATACTAAGCATGAATGAGAGCATGATAACAGCCATAGATGCACCCATTACAATCGCCATGTAGAAGCGCGTTTCACTCCAAAAAGCATGTTCAATGATTGAGTAGGAATTCAGATACATTAATCCCAGCATGACTATTGTTGAGGTAATAATCATGGCAAAAAATCTTGAATATTTCATAGTTGTCTCCCGTTTTGTGTCTTTATTTTTACAACGTGAGAAACTTGAGAAAGTTCAAAAATATGTGGGCTTAAAAAAATGGCGGAGGAGGAGGGATTCGAACCCTCGAAGGGCTTGCACCCTTGCCGGTTTTCAAGACCGGTGCATTCAACCGCTCTGCCACCCCTCCGCGATACGCAATGTCGCGTGATTTGTAATACAGTGTTTTAGTGATTTTTATGTAAGAGTTCAAGCACAAAATTCAAATATTTTGAATTATTAGAAAATCATGTTCGTATTAGTTATACGAATCTATAGAATTAAAATATCCAAACTTAAAAGAAGGCTTACTGTCATGATTAGACGTTTACTCTGTGTATCTTTATTATCATTTATATTTCTTTCATCTCCATCTGTCGCTGTATCAGCAACGCAAGAGGGGTTTGATGTTTGGATGCAAGAATTTAAAAAGCGCGCAGTGTCACAAGGTGTTTCTGAAAATACGATTTCAGCTTCTTTAACAGGCGCAAAGTTTTTGCCAAAAACAATTGAACTTGATAGAAAGCAACCAGAGGGCACGGTTACTTTTGCAACCTATAAAGACCGTATTTTATCAACACACAGAATTTCAAAAGGTCGTGAACTTTTAAAAAAGCACAGAGATAAATTAGAAGAAGTCTCAGCCAAATATAACGTTCCCCCTCATTACATTGTCGCCCTTTGGGGGATTGAAACGAATTATGGTGGTTACACGGGTGGTTTTAAAACAGTGGACGCGCTTGCAACGCTTGCCTATGAAGGTCGTAGAGCAGAATTTTTTGAAACTGAACTTGTTAAAGCTTTAAAAATTATTGATCAAGGCCATATTTCTGCTAATGAGATGAAAGGCTCTTGGGCTGGTGCTTTGGGGCAAAATCAATTTATGCCATCAAGCTTTCTGGCATATGCCGTTGATTTTAACAATGATAATCGCAAAGACATTTGGTCTGATTTAGAGGATGTGTTTGCCTCAAGTGCGAATTATCTCTCAAGTCATGGCTGGAAAGGCGATGAAAAATGGGGGCGTAAAGTACAGCTGCCAACAAATTTTGATTTAAGCCTTATCAATCCAGATATTCAAAAAACACCAGAAGAATGGTCACGTTTAGGTGTTTTAACACAGTGGGGCAGTGCTCTACCCGTGGCTCAAGACATGAAGGGATATATTGTTACCCCCAATGATGATTTAAGCCAAGCTTATCTTGTTTATAATAATTATGATGTCTTTAAAAAGTGGAATAGATCGACTTACTTTGCGGTTGCCGTTGGTCTTTTAGCAGATCAAATCGGACAAGCTCTGTAACGAACCAATCCAAAATTCTTACTCAATTCTTAACATTGCTCTTAAACAGGCGTGATTTGTATTGACAGAAATATTTTACATAACTATAATATCATCTTTATTATGGCGGTATTTAAGATAGCTATTATTTGTAAGGAGATATTATTATGAATTTCAAACATTTATTTTTGGGCGCTACATCGCTTGGTTTACTAAGTAGTTCATTAGTAGCGAATGCGGGGCAGGCACCCATAACGATTGTTCCTGTAACAGAAGACGGAATTGATAGAACCAAGCCAATTATAAGAATTGGCTATCAAGATCATGAGCCTTATTATGACGCAGTTGATGCAACAAATTTAGGGGCAGAAAACCCATATCAACCAAGTGCTGATAATATGAATGAGTATGGTTTTGAAACCTTTGCAGAGAGACCATTTGTTAACGATTCAAACTTTGCAATACAAGGTTTTAGTTTAACAAATCCAGATGGTATTCAAACGTGGAAAGATACGGCTGATGCCAATGGCATTAATTATAATGAAGAAATTGCCACGGTTAATGGTAGGCAGGTTCATCGTTTGCAAATCACAGGTATGGATGGACGATATTTTTCAACAAAATGTGAAGCAGAGACCGCAGCACAATATAATGGCGCTCGTTTATTTGAATTAAATTTAATTACCGACGATGCGTTGGTTGTTCGTGTTGGTCGGAATGGTGATTTACCAAATAATTTTACAGCCAGCTGCATGGGTGGCATGTAAATTAAACCTTTATTATTAATCTAAAAAAAATTACACTAAGAGCATGATTCATCGTTATTTCATGCTCTTTTTTATTGTCTTTTTTATCTCTGCTTGTTCATCGGGGCGGGTTTCACAACCTATATCCGATAGCGATCACACTGTTTTTAAGGTTGGGACACCTTATAGTATTGATGGTAGGCGCTATGTCCCACAAGAAAGCTATAACTTTGTTGAAACAGGTATTGCCTCTTGGTATGGGCCTAATTTCCATGGTAAAGCAACGGCCAATGGCGAAGTTTTTGACATGTATGATATGACGGCCGCTCATAGAACCCTGCAAATCCCATCAATTGTCCGTGTAACGAATTTAGAAAATGGGCGTTCGGTTAAGCTTCGTGTTAATGATCGTGGACCTTTCAAGAAAAATAGAGTTATTGATGTTTCAATGCGTGGTGCAGAATTATTGGGCTTTAAAGGACAAGGTACAGCCCGTGTAAAAGTTGAAATCATGCCGTTAGAAAGTAAAATTGTAGCGGCTGCTGCAAAAGAACGTCAAAGAATTGATGTTGATAAGGCTGTGCGCTTAGCTGATATTCAAAGGGCAGGTGGCCAAAATAGAAAGCAAGTAGCGCAAGGTAATTTACAAAAACAAGACCTTGTTTTGTTTCCACAAACAACCAATGCGAACAGAGTTGCTGGTAATCCCAATTTAAAAGAACCATTGGCAATAATGCCAAAACAACAATTTGATCAACAACAGGGCAAGCCCGTCTCTTTGATTAAAATATCTGAATTAGAGACATTAAACTCTCAAGCAGAACCGTTTCAGAATATGACAACAATTAAACCTGTTAAGGTTCAAAAGATTGGCAATGAAACAGTTGATATCATGCCTGTGCCCGAGACAAATCTTTATATTCAAGCAGGCGCATTTTCAAATTTAGGCAATGCCCAAAGGTTAGCGGATCGATTAAGAGTTTATGGCAATACTGGTTTATCTGAAATTGCGGTTAATGGTACAAAGCTATACCGTGTTCGAATTGGTCCACTTTCCAGCACTGAGCAGGCGGATTTAATGCTAAACCGTGTTTGGAATGAAATGGATTTAAAAGACGCCAGAATTATCGTTGATAAAAAGCAACAAAGTCTTTAAAAATAAATACTCATATAAAATAATAACTCACTAGGATTTTGATATCGCTATGCTGAAACAAAAAACCTTACATTTTCTATCTTTCTTTGCTCTTTTTATTGCTTTGATATTGCCAGTTTCAGTTAAGGCTGAGACACCTGTCATTAGTACGGTCGCAAAACAGGCCTTAATCGTAGATGCGCAAACAGGTTCGGTTGTTTTTGAAAAGAACTCTATGGATCAAATGCCAACATCATCAATGAGCAAAGTCATGACAATGCTCGTTATTTTTGATGCATTAAAAGATGGGCGTTTAAAATTAGATGACACACTTTTAGTGAGTAAGAAAGCTTGGGCAAAAGGTGGCTCTAAAATGTTTGTTGGCGAAGGCACGAGGATCTCCGTTGAGGACTTGATCAAAGGTGTTATCGTGCAATCTGGAAACGATGCTTGTATTGTTTTAGCAGAAGGCTTGGCTGGCTCTGAAGAAGCGTTTGTTGATTTAATCAATCAAAAAGCAAGAGAGCTTGGCATGAATGATAGTAATTTTAAAAATTCTACTGGCTGGCCTGATCCAGATCATTATTCAACAGCGCGCGATTTGATGAAAATGTCATTGGACTTAGTTTATAACTACCCAGAGTTTTATCATTATTATTCAATAAAAGAATTTGAGCATAATGGCATTAAACAGAATAACAGAAACCCGCTTTTATACCGCAATCTTGGCGCTGATGGCATTAAAACAGGGCATACAGATGTTGCGGGCTACGGTTTGATTGGAAGTGCTGAACAAGCTGGTCGCCGTATCTTTATGGTTCTAAATGGGCTTGAAACAGACAAAATGCGCCGCAGTGAATCAGCAAGATTACTGGCATGGATTTATAACAACACTGAAAATGTTACGATCGCTAAAAAAGATGATGTGATCTATAACGCGAAAGTTTGGATGGGTAGTGAGAAAATTATTCCTCTTGTCTTAAATGAAGATTTCCACGCAACGATTTATAATGATAGCAAGGATCAAATCAAAACAGAGATTTTGATCGAAGAACCGTTGCAAGCCCCTGTTGCTTTTGGTGCCGAAGTTGCGAAATTAAGGGTAACTTTGCCAGATAATACAGTGATTGAAAAACCTTTATTTGCTGCAACACACAGCCCAGAGATGAATATCTTTGGTAAGGCTTTGGCACGTATTGAGTATGCGGTTGTTGGTTTAAACTAAAATAATAGAAAAAAATAAAATCCATGTTTATAAGTTTTGAAGGTCCCGATGGGGCAGGGAAAACCTCACAAATAAAGCTACTTGTCGATTATCTAAACGCACTAGACTTAGATATCGTTTTGACAAGAGAACCTGGCGGTTGCCCGTTAGCTGAAAAAATTAGAAGTATTTTATTACAGCGCGATGGTGGTGACTGGCAAAAGATGAGCGAAGTTTTACTGCTTTACGCTGCACGCCTAGAACATATTGAAACTGTTATTAAGCCAGCTTTAGCGGAGAATAAAATTGTCGTAAGCGATCGTTTTTCAGATTCTACTTATGCTTATCAGGGCTATGGCCATGCGATGGGCACAAAGCAGATTGATTTAATTGATAAAGCGGCGATTGATGGCTTTAAACCAGACCTTACTTTCATTCTAGATATTGATGTAAAAAAAGGGTTGGAGCGTACAGGAAAACGTTTTGAAGATATGGGCAGCGATGATGGCTCAACCGAAGATCGTTTTGAGCGCATGGATTTAAGCTTTCACGAAAATTTGAGAAAAGGCTTTTTAGAGATTGCAAAAGAAAATCCTGATCGCTGTATTGTGATCAATGCCGATCAAACGATTGATAATATTCATGGCGATATTATTGCGAGCATCAAGCCTTATTTAAAAAATATTGTGGCACAAAAAGAAACGGCATAATTGGTAAAAGAATGTCCCTGATTGATTTTGAAGATGATGAATATGGTGTTGATGAGGCCGGTGCTTCTTCGTCCGATCAAGATAATCTATTTGAGAGCCCGAGAACTCAAAATCGCCTTATTGGCCATTTAGCACAAAAGAAACTAATCCAAGATTTATTTGATAAAGGGCAAATGCCCCATGCGTGGATTTTAAAAGGCCCATCTGGCATCGGTAAGGAAACCTTTGCCTTTCAGTTTTCTAAATTCCTTCTCTCAAAAGGTGCTAAGCATAGCCATAAGGTTGAAGAGCAATCCATGTTTGGCGGTCTTGATTTAGGTGTAGAGCCCGAAACGGATACATCAAACAACATTCCAATGTCTTATGATTTAAAACACCCCGCTATTGACCGTATCCATTCAAGCGGTCATGGGGATTTACTGTTTTTAGATGTGGATGACAGCTCAGCAAGACAGGAAATTAAAGTTGATCAGGTGCGTGATGCTGTTCGATTTTTACAAAAAACATCATCTGAAGGCGGTTGGAGAATAGTCATTATTAACAGTGCCGATGCGATGAACTCTTCGGCTCAAAACGCATTGTTAAAAGTCTTGGAAGAACCACCGAGCAACACTGTGCTTATTTTGGTCACAAGTGCGGTCTCAAGAATGTTGCCAACAATTAGGTCTCGTTGTCGTGTACTGGATTTTGATAAGCTTAGTGATCCTGATATGAAGGAATTAATAGCTACATCAAATATTTTGGAAGATAGTGATATTGATTTAAACAAAGCGCTTGCGTTTGCAGAAGGTCGCTTTGGATATTTAAGATCATTTATTGAAGATCAAGGCTTTGAGCTTTTTAATTATATTTTAGAAGGTTTATCCAGTTTCCCAAAAATTGATCGTCATGCCGTTTTTAATATTGGTCAAAAGATTAATGCGGATCGAAATAACAATCGTATCAATCGTTTTTTAAGATTATTTGAGTGGTGGTGCGAGAATTTAATTAAGCATTTTGTCGGGATTAGAAGCTATACTTTTATTACTGATGAAGAACGCTCGGTTGTTGAAGCGCTTGAAAATTACTGTGAAAGCGAAAAAGCAGTTGAAGCATTAATGAATATATGTGAAAAACTAAATCAGATGCATCGTGATAATTCATGGGCGAGTTTGGATAAACAAACCCTTGTTCTAAATGCTTTCATCAACTTTGAAAATGAATTTAAAAAAGTAAAATAAAAGACTGAGATAATTATAAAATGAGCGATAAGAATTTTTACATCACAACCCCAATTTACTATGTTAACGGTGTGCCACATATGGGCTCTGCTTATACAACACTGGCTTGTGATGTTATGGCTAGGTTTAAGCGCCTTGACGGGTATGATGTCCATTTCTTAACGGGGACGGATGAACATGGTCAAAAAGTTTATAAAGCCGCTCAAGATAAAGGCGTTGATCCACAAACCTTTACCGATGCAATCTCGCAAAATTTCCGTGATTTATGTGATTTGATGAATTACACACAAGATGACTTTATCCGTACAACAGAAGAGCGCCATAAAATCGCAGCACAAGCGCTTTGGAAGCGTTTAGAAGAAAATGGGCATATCTATTTAGATAAATATGCTGGCTGGTATGCTGTGCGTGATGAGGCATTTTATAATGAAGATGAATTAGAGACGAATGAAGCAGGCGAAAAGGTTGGCCCTACAGGCGCACCTGTTGAATGGATGGAGGAAGAAAGCTTTTTCTTTGATCTTTCAAAATGGCAAGAACCGCTTTTAAAATATTATGAAGATCATCCAGACTTCATCATGCCGAAATCACGTCGTAATGAGGTTATCTCATTCGTAAAAGGTGGGTTAAAAGACTTATCAATTAGCCGTACTTCTTTTGACTGGGGTGTTCCTGTGCCAGGGCATGAAGATAAGCATGTTATGTATGTTTGGATTGATGCCTTAACAAATTATATGACTTCACTGGGGTATCCAGATACGCAAGGCGAAAAATTCCAAAAATTCTGGCCTGAAGCCATTCATGTTTTGGGTAAAGATATTTTGCGTTTCCATGCGGTTTATTGGCCTGCTTTCTTGCTTGCGGCTGACCTTCCACTACCAAAACAAATCTATGCGCATGGCTGGTGGACGGTTGAAGGGCATAAAATGTCAAAGTCTTTGGGCAATACAATCATGCCAAAACACCTTGTTGATACTTATGGCCTTGATGCAAGTCGCTACTTCCTTCTTCGTGAGGTGCCATTTGGAAATGATGGGGACTTTTCACATGATGCGATGGTTGGGCGCATGAATAGTGATCTTGCCAATGGTATTGGTAACTTAGCACAGCGCACCTTATCAATGATTTTTAAAAACTGTGATAAAATTATTCCAGAACCAAATGACTTTAATGCCGATGATGAAGCATTATTGGAAAAGCTCTATGCATTGCCAAATAAGGTAAGAGAACAAATGGACGGTTTAAACTTCAACCGTGCTTTAGAAGCGATTTGGATTGAAGGCATTGCGAATGCTAACCAGTATGTTGATGAACAAGCGCCATGGACATTAAAGAAAACAGATCCAGAGCGCATGAAAACTGTACTTTACGTTTTGGCTGAAAATGTGCGTGTGATCACGATATTGCTTCAGGCCTTTATGCCTGATAGCTGTGCAAAAATATTGGATCAACTGGGTGTCATTAAAGCACAACGCCATATTGGCTGGGCCGTTAGGGATAAAAGGCTAAAATCTGGTGTTGAAATTCCAAAACCAGAAGGCGCATTCCCACGCTATGTTGAAGAAGAAAAAGCAGAACAAAGCAAAGCAGGATAAGTTTTATTATGTGGGTTGATAGTCATGTCAATTTCGAAGATGAGCGCCTTAAATCTGATTTAGATGGGGTTTTAGAGCGTGCTTATCAGCAAGATATTTTATATTTCCTAAATATCTGTTCAAAGATTAAAGACTTCCCAGAGATTATTGGATTGGCTAACAGCCATGATAATATTTGGGCGAGTGTTGGTACACATCCACATCATTCAGGCGAAGATACTGAGACACCCGTTACGACAGATGATATCGTTAAATTGGTGAATGATAATGAGCGTGTCATTGCAATTGGTGAGACGGGGTTGGATTATTACTATAATCATTCTGAACCAGACGCACAAAGAGCATCTTTTAGGAAGCATATTAGGGCTTGCGTGGAAACAGAGTTGCCGATGATCATTCATGCCCGTGATGCCGATCAAGAAATCCAAGACATTATAGAAGAAGAAGCACCCAATGGGCAATTAAAAGGTATTTTGCATTGCTATGCCTCTGGTCGTGGCTTGGCGGAGTGGGGCGTTAATTATGGTCTTTATGTTTCTTTTTCAGGGATTGTAACTTTTAAAAATGCGAATGATATCAAGGAAATTGCAAAAGAGGTTGTGCCTTTAGAGCGCCTTTTAATAGAAACCGATGCCCCTTACTTAGCGCCCGTTCCAAAAAGAGGGCGTGTGTGCGAGCCATCTTTATTAATTCATACGGCAGAATATTTAGCTGACTTAAAAGGGGTTGATTTAAAAGTCATAGAGGATTATACAACAAGTAATTTCTTCAAACTCTTTAAACGAGCAAAACGGTAAAAATAATGTCTAATCAAGAAAAATTAAAAGTAACTGTAACGGGAAGTGGTGGTTCTCGTGGTGTGCCTCGTATCGGTAATGATTGGGGCGTTTGTGACCCAAGCAACCCTAAGAACAGAAGAACAGCGAATGCTCTATTTGTTGAGAAAGGGGATGCCCGTATCATTGTTGATTGCGGGCCTGATGTTAGGCAGCAAGTGAACTCACTGGGGCGCACTATTAAAACAATAAGCGGGATATTGCTCACGCATATTCACCCGGATCACACTTGCGGACTTTATGAGACCCAAGCTTTTTTACAAACAGGATCAAAGATTCCTCTTTATACAAGTGGAGAATGTTATGATTATTTAAAACAAGCTTATCCATTTTTCTTTAAAGAAGCCCCAGGCTATCCGCCAGCCTTTGATGTTACAACCATTGAAGAAGGTGGATTTGAAATGAACGGTGTCGATATCCAGGCTGTTCCAATGGATCATGGTAATTGTAAAACGCTAGGGTTTGTTTTTGATGAAAAGGTCGCTTACTTAACAGACACAATTTCAATGCCTGATGAGTGGTTTGATAAATTGGCATCGATGAATTTAGAAGCGCTTGTGATAGAGTGTACAGGATATGAACCAATGTCATGTCATTTACACTATGATAAGTCTATTGAATGGGCACGTCGCATTGAAGCCAAGAAAACATATCTTACAGATCTTCGCCCTAACTCTGATTACGAGGTTTTAAAAGCAAGATGCCCAGAGACGATTGAACCAGCCTATGACGGTTTAGTTATTGAGTGTGAATAAGAATTCTTTATATAAATTTTTAAATGGAAAATGGCGTATCTCAAAAACCATATCCAATGGTATGATTATGGATGGTATCCTTCATATGGTTTCCGTTTCTGATGCTGAATTAGAATATAGTGAAGTTTTGACAACGTATGACTTGAATGGAAAGAAGTTAATAGATGGAAATTCTCATTTTTTATTTAATATAGTTTCAGACACAAAATTAAAGATTTTTAAGTCAAATAACTCCTTATACCAAACTCATAAATTTGTTTTTTCTCGCACAAGTATTTTTCAAGCAAAAAGTGATCTATCCACACATTTATGTGGAGATGATCGTTATCAATCTCAAATGACTATAGATTCATACGATAGTTTTTTGTGGGAACATCAGATTTATGGCCCTAGAAAAGATTATTCAATGAAAGCAATATACAAAAGACTGTCTTAAAGCTTTGGCAGTGTAACACCTTCTTGCCCCATATATTTACCAGCTCTATGCGCATAAGAGATTTCACAAGGCTCATTGCCTTGGAAGAATAGGAATTGGCAAATTCCTTCATTGGCATAAATTTTAGCAGGAAGAGGGGTCGTGTTTGAGACCTCTAAAGTCACATGACCTTCCCAGCCTGGCTCTAGCGGTGTGACATTCACGATTAAGCCACAACGTGCATAAGTACTTTTACCCAAACAAACAACAAGAACATCTTCAGGGATTTTAAAGCGTTCAACCGTACGCCCTAAAATAAAGCTGTTTGGTGGGATAATACAAACATCATCATTGCGCTCAACAAAGCTTTTATTGCTAAAGTTTTTAGGATCAACAACGGCACTATCAACATTTGTAAAAATCATAAATTCAGGAGCAATTCGTGCATCATAACCATATGAAGATAGACCATAGGAAATATTTCCTTCTCGTTTTTGCTTTTCAACAAAAGGGGTTATCATGTTATTTTTAAGTGATTGTTCACGAATCCATTTATCAGACATAATTGCCATAGCGCAAAGTCATCCTTTATTCTTTAGTTAGTATTTTTTGATCTAACTATTGTCTTTAGATTCTTCTTCTTTGTCCAGTTCTTTACGGCCACGAAGTTGGGCTTTTCTTTTTGCGAGATTGTCACGAAGCTTTTTTGCTAAATCGTCTTTTTTATCTTTTCTTTTTTCGCTCATTATAATTTGATCGCTTGTTTGTTGGTGAATGCTTTTGCTATACGGTTATTATAAGATTCGATTTCATCAGACGCAAAGCCATTATTATTTGTTTCCACAAAACTTTGCGTGCTCGTCACGAGGTCAGTAACCGTTGTGTCCTCATTGCGGTTGATTGCATTGGCAAGTGTTACGCTAACAATTTTGGAAAAATCATTATCCTCATCATTATTAGTAATATAATGCGGTAATTCATGATGAGAATTAAAGCCCGTCCATTTGGGATAGAGCATCGGGATGTGCTTTTGTTGCTCTTGTCCATTCTCATCAATAATTGTTTCAATCAGTCTTGGTTTAACAGGCGCACTGATATATAGGCCTGTATTTGACCAAGGGGTGATTTTTAAAAATTTCTTTGCTTGCCTTGCTAAATGTTCTTTCACACGCAGATGGATATGAGCTCTTTTGCGAACGACATCATCATTACTAGCAACCATGAAAATAGTCTTAAAACGGTTCTTTTCTTTTGTTGGTCTTGACATTGTACCCATGCTTAAGAGAACAACCTCACTAAGCAATTCTTGAGTTTCTTCTTTGGTATAACCAATTTTGCGCATAAACTGTTTTGAGGCGTTATACATTTCTTGTGTAATGACTGTCCCCATACTATACCCAACAAGCGTAAGATTTCTTAAACGCTCCTTAGCTTCATCAAGGGGGAGCTTTTCAGCCGATTTAAAATGATTATTTTTCTTCAAGACAATGTTTTGAGCAACACGGGGTAGAATAATATCTCTTGCTGCTTTTTTACCGGCACTAGAACAATAGTTATTTGGAAAACGATTATAGGCAAGCAAATTGAAAAACTGTGACAAGCCCTTGTAAGAGCCGGTAATAATCTGAATTTTATTGGCTTCTTGTTTGTTGAGCCCTAGCATCTTTTCAGTAGATTTTAGTGCACCACCAATAAAACCTTTCCATTTCGTAATGGTTGAAAAACCAGAAAAGAAAACAACAGTTGGCTTATCATAAGAAATATCCAATGCTTTTATATCTTCGATTTGTCTTTTGCCATTTTCGTCAAATGTACTGCGCCATAGCTTAGTCATCGCGAACTCCTTAATTTATGTAAGGATTTCAATTTATAGTTGAAATACGTTATGTCAAGATATTTGATCTTGAATTATTGGGCAATAGAGAGTAAAGATAGCACGTTATAAGATATGAAAAAAATGCTGCAGTAGCTCAGGGGTAGAGCACTCCCTTGGTAAGGGAGAGGTCGGGAGTTCAAATCTCCTCTGCAGCACCACTTATAACAACGATATGAAGGAGTATCTAAATGCCCTCTAATATTCAGAATGAATATAATGCATTAGCACATATGCTAGAGATGAAACTTGTGCTGGCTGATTTTGCGCCAGGTCAATCTGGAAACATTAAAAAAATCATTAACTTTTTACAATCTGACGATGACGGAGAACCACTAAGTAAAGATGGTGGCGATTTTGTCATTCCTGCGAGTTATAACAGGCCAAAAGCCCGTATTTTTATGCTTCATGGTATTCTATCAAGTGCAAAAGGTATGGTTGGTTCTGATATTGTTAATTACGTTTTAGATAATCCAGACATTGAATTTCATTTCTTGAATGGAACAAACAAGAAAAAGATGGTTGAATTATTATCTGAAGAAGGTATCAAAGAGCTTGGTGTTACTAAAGATGATGTTGGGTTTACATGGGATCAAAGCGCTGTTGATTTGCT
>PBIV01000037.1 GCA_002720935.1 Rickettsiales bacterium
TTGGCTCATTTAATGTGAAGGCAGAATTTACCTTTGATCAGCGATTTGATCTGCAACCAGCGACCATTCGCTCAATCAGAGAATTACACTGCGTTAAAAATCTGCGTGAACATTAATAAATTAATTGGCCACACAGTTATTTCGACCATTTAAAGTAAGGGGCCTGCGGCTTGTATAAATATTATCATCGCAAGCATCGCCATTGACTTCCGCACCACCAGTAGAGACTGAAATACGAGCGCTCGGTGCCATATCGCCATTCACAATAACCGCACCCCGTTCATCAGGGTAGGTGAAATGTGAGAAAACTTGTCGATATTTTGTGCAAGGGTATGTTTCGGTTCTTATATTGTTATTGCCCGATGGAACAGTTCTTGTGCATGTTGATAAATATGCTTCTGTCTCTGTTTCATAAGGTGTATACGCTCTCAAGCTTACATTTTCGCCGACATCCGCATTAACTTCAATACGCCCCGCACCAATATCAACGCGAACACCATCATTAATTCTTGGATTATATTCATATTCAGTACCAATGATTAAGAGACCATGCCTTTCATTGAAGGTATATTGGAGGCGCTTTCCACGATTTTCATCATCAAATTCCATTTGATCGTCATAATCCATTGCTCGAACAATATCATTATCATCAGCTTCATAAGCATATAATTCTTCTGCGTTTACAGTGCAAATCGCATGATCTTGACCAGCTCCGTTAAAAACTTCACCATAAGAAAGGCGACCTTTGCTTGCTGGATCTTCAGGATTGCAGAGTTCAACAGTTCTTGGTAAGACACTGCCCACAGCCTTAATAATGCCGTATCCTGCAACTGAAAAAGCTGCTACTGAAACAGCAATTGTTGTAATAGGGCGTCTGTGGTAAAAATTTGTTACTATAGTGGCTATGTTTTCCAAGTGATTTTGGATTGTGTATCCAATGTCATTCACTTTATTGAAAAAACCACCAAGCATGTTCTCTGCGTTTCTAAGCATATATAATCTCCATATCCGTTAAGGATTAAATATTATGATATTATGTAAATAAAATCAAGCTTTATTCATAAATTCATTTGTGTTTTATCGATTCGTTTATTAGAATCACAAACATGATCCTAAATTGTCCAGAATGTTCAACACGATTTCTCGTGAATGATAAAGCAATTGGCGCGACTGGCCGTCGTGTTAAGTGTGCGCGTTGTAAAACAATTTGGTTTCAAGACCCTCCTGAAAAAGAAGATTTAGCACTTGATGTTGATTTACCTGAATTGGATGAAATTCCAGATTCAGTGAAACCAATTCCAGAAGGATCAAACCTTCCGGTTATTTCAAACCGCTATAGCTTGTCATTTTTGTATGTTACTGGTATGACGCTCTCAACCGTTTTAATCTTTATGGTTATTTTAACCTTGTTTCATGGTCCTATTACAAAAAGCTGGGAAGCATCGGCCATGCTCTTTGAGACAATTGGCATTGATGTTCCTGTTCTGGCTGAAGAATTAGCGATTGAAGAAGCAAAATTTGTTGAGCATGTTGATGAGCAGGGGCGCACATATGTGATGTTTAATGCCTTTTTGAGAAATAAAAGCCAAGAAGATGTATCTGTACCACCAATGATGGTTACTCTTTATGGGCCCGCAATCAGTGGGCATGAGGTTTTAGGCCAATATGAATTAGAGTTAGATTTCTCAAAATTACCCGCTGGTCAAAGCCAAAAAATTCGTAATCAATTCCAAGTCAGGCAACCTGGCGTTGCCGATGCAAACGTTACATTCATTGAAAAGAATGAACAGGCAAAGGAAATCCCTCATCCTTACCTAGATGACGTCAAACTTCAAAACCCAGATGATCTAGAGCTTAAATCAGCTTTTTAATAGTAACTTAGCGTTGATATCCAAATGGAGCCTTTGGTTGTACAGGCTGTACTGGCTGCACGGGCTGAACAGGTTGAACTGGGTTCAGTGTACCGTTCACTGGCAGGCGACCTTGAGACGATAAAATGCTTTCAACTTGTCTTGTAGAGCGAATTGCACCCGGATATACACTGTTATCTAGGAAGTCGCCGATGAAAGCTTCTCTATCATTACACATGAAATCAAACTGACTGTTATATTGGTCAGTAACACGAACAACTTGACCAGGCTGAATTGTTTCCCCCTGAATATTGTCACAAGTAAAGTTATAATCTCCAGCAACATTGTTTAATGTACATTCTGCGAAAACAGGTTGGATTGTTTCATCCATTGTCACATCTTCTACTGCTGTCACATCTTCTACTATTTCTACTGTGACTGTGTCTTCAACCGTCTCAGAAACGTCTAATGTTTCTGTAGTGGTTTCAACATGAGTTACTGTATTTGTAACATCTAACGTTTCAGTTTCATCAATTGTTTCTGTAATGGTTACTGTATCTGCATTATCAATATTGAAACAGATATTACCTTCATCACATAAAGTTTGTGCAGGAGGTATAACAACAACATATTCTTCTACTACATCTGGCGTGATTGGAGTAATAATTTCTTCTTCAACTACGTCAACTGTTTCAATTGGTGTTACTGGCGTAATAACTTCTTCTTCAACCGTTTCAATCGGTGTAACAGGTGTCACAACTTCTTCAATTTCGTCTTCAACGACTGGTGGTGCTACAAAAATTTCGTCTTCAGCAACATCATTTGTGCTATCAGGATTACAAAATTCATATTGTGGTTGAGCAGGCTGTGGATCTTTGTGCCAAGCATGTGCAGCAATTGCTCCCGTAACTGCTAAACCAGCGAATAGGGCAGTTACCCAGTTTCTGTGTACTTTCTTATCTTTTTTATCTTTACCACTAAATAAGTTACCAAGACCAAAATCAAGCGTTCTTTTAACTGCAATCCCACCGACTGTTGAGGCAGCGGCTGTTGCACCAACAAGTAAAGATGCTGCAAGAGGGACCATAGCAGGAGCCATAGAGACCATTGTCGGCAATGTTGTTAAACCAAACCCTAATACTATAGGGAATGCAAAATACATTGCAGCTGCGGCTAAACCAACACCAACAATAGTATTAAATGTTTGTGTCCAGTTGCCTGCTTTTGTCTTTGGCTCAATAATTTCTTCTTGATTATTTTTCTTGTCTACCATATTACTACCCAAATCCTAATGTTTAAAAATTCTTAATAATGCATTAATAATAAATGCCAATTACGGAATTATATATATTACGTAAATAAATTACAAGTCTTTTTTTATTATTTTTTTACATAAAAACTGTTGACATCTTTTTCATATTCTATTATAGTTATGCAATCATGAATAAATTAAGTTTTTATTAACTATTTTATTTAGGAAAGAAACAAATACTTAATAAAGGCTCTCTAATTAGGAGGAGATATAAAATGAAATTAGTAAGACAAACATTCTCAGCACTTGCACTTGGTTTATTAGTATCTGGTGGTGCGGCTTATGCGCAAGATTGTGATACTTGTGGTACACCAACTGGCGTTGACCAAGATATGGTTGGCGATGGTGTTCAAGTTGGTACAGTTGTCGGCCAAGAGCAAAACACAGTTGTTACAACACGCACAGAAGTTGGCGTAGATACATCATTCACTGGTTCAGTAACTGGTGGTGATCAGATTGATAACAGCGTTACTACTGCAACAGGCGGTAATGTTACTGATAACAGCACTACTCAATTCAACGATGGTGATGTTGTTGTTCAAGGCGACGAAGGCGATGTATACAACGCTGGCGACATGAACTTCAATTATAAAAGAAATCCTGTAAACACTGCATATTCTACACCTGCATCTGTTAGTGATAACTGTTCACGTACATTCAGTATTGGTGTTCAAACTGTAGGTGTTGGTACATCAATTTCATTACCAGGTGGTCAAAGTGAAGGTTGTGAAGAGTTCGTTGACAGAGCAAACACAAATGCACAAGGTTTTGCACTTTATACAAACTCAGAAAACCCAGAAGATAACGTTCTTGGTCTTGAGATGATGCTTGCATCAAGTGAAACTTCTGAAGCTGCATTTATCAACGCTACAGAATCAATGTCAGAGTCTTACAACTTGGCTGTAACTGGCGATGTTTCACAATGTTTATCTCCAATGGAAGTGGTTGCACTTGGTCGCATGGATGAAGGTGCGAAAGTTGACTTCGTTGGTCGTCGTTGTGGTCGTTCATATATTGGTCAGCCATAATAGCTAATCATTCTTAAGTTTATATTTGTTAATAGCGCTGCAGATTTTTTGTGGCGCTATTATTTTATGTTGACTTTTAGCTTACACTGTATTATAATTATGTAAAATTATGGAGGTATTCACTATGGCAAGTTTAAGAAAAGCGTTTGCATTTCCTTTAGCGGCAATTGCGTTATCAGGCTGTGTATCAATGTCACCAGAACAAGTGGCTCAAGTTCAAAGAGGTTTAACAGAAGTTGTGAACAGTGAACGCAATACATGTATGTCAAGTAGCGTAACTCTTTCAAGAGCTGGTGGAATTGATGTCGATCGCCGTATGGAAGAATCATGCCTTGATGAGAATTTAGTTCGCGCAGTCTTTGAAACTGAAAGAGAATATAATCCGGTCACAGGCGAATATGAACTTAGTGAGATGGGTAAAGTGTTTATGATCCAAACTTATGATCAGCTTGTTCAATCACAGGGCGATGTTTCATTCATTGATTCTATGCTTTTGAGAAACAATGAAACTATTGAAGGTGTGCGAGCATCGCTGGCAACAAATTGTGATGAAAGTGGGCTCGTGCAGAATTCAGACGGAACTTTCTCAAGAAGATCGACTTGTAGACCTACAGGTGGTGGTTGGTAGTTTAACAAAAACTACATCGGATCTTGGTGCACGATAACATCGGCATTACCGAGAAGGTCTTGTAATTTATTTTCTACATTTTCGGCAATATCATGAGCCTCCTGAAATGGGAGGTTTTTGTCTAACTCCAAATGGAGTTGAACAAATGATTTCCTACCCGAACAGCGTGTTCTTAAATCATGAAACCCCATATGTCCAGCTTGCGAATTGATGCAATCGATTATTTCTTGACGGGCATCATCATCCATTTCCGCATCCATTAGGTTTTTATAAGATTGATAGCCGATTTTTACGGCTCCCCATAAAATAATTGAGATAATTACGATTGACAGCAGAGGGTCAACCCAGCCTAATTTATAAGTGTTCCATAGATATAATGAGGCCAAAACGGCCGCCGTTGTTAATAGATCGCTTAAATAATGCATACTGTCAGCCGCAACAATGATCGATTTCATCTTGTAAACGACAAATTTTTGATACAAAACAATCAGCAATGTTAAGATCAGGCAAACAACCATGATGTTGAAGGCAAGATCAGTCTGTGCATTGGCTTGAATAGGGTTAATAAAACGTTTTACAGCCTCAACAGCAATCAATAGGGATGTACCAACAAGCATCGATGCTTGGAAAAATCCTGCAATATCTTCAATCGCAGTGTGGCCATATCTGTGATCTTCATCAGCGGGCTTAAGGGCGTAATAGATGGCGGCGAGATTAATTCCAGAGACGACGATATCCATGAATGAGTCAGTCAGGGACGATAAAATACTTAAAGAGTTTGAAATCGACCAACCATAAATCTTTAAGCCAATCATAATGGCGGTTAAAATAATGGCGACATAAGAGGCACTTTTTTCTAATAGAGAGCTCTTTTTACTGTCCTTATTCATCAGGGCTTCAGCGATATGTGTGTCATGTGGCATGTTTTAAACCTTTTAACAATACTAGAATTTTTCGAGCAAACGTTCGATATAATCAAGCTCAAATTTTTGTCTTGAGCGCTCTCCACTTCTTTGGCGAAGCTCTTCAATAATCTCACGAACTTGTTTCATATTTTGTTCGGCTTCGAAATCCAAGCCCTTTGTAAAACGGTTTGAAAAGCCTTCTTGACGACCAAAAGGATCCAAATTTGCTGATTTAGGTTTGTTACCTATGCCAAATGGGTTGCTACCTTGACCCGAACACATTTGATCGCCGTTTGAGATCGCTAGATTAAGGCTTTGTTCAATTTGCGAGATTGCATCTTCTAAGCCTTTATTTAATTCTCTTAAGGCATTTTCTTCTGCTCTGATGGCTTGTTCTAAATCTATCTGATCAGATAAATGATCTTTTGCTTCAATCATAAAGTTATAAGAATTGTTAAACGATTGTGTGTCAGCTTCACTGATAAGAGCTTTATAATCGTCGGTTAAATCTTGGAGCATGCCTGCTAGTTCAGCTTGTAGGGAACCGATTTTTTTAATCTGCTGCAAATTATCTGTATTGGCTAGTTCTGCTTTTGAGCGTTCTAAAAGTTGGGTTTGGATATCAATAATCTGGCTTAACTCTCTCATTTGATTGAGGGCAGCTTGCTGTTCCTTGTTTAAATTCTGAGTAGGGTTGGAGTTTTCCATTGCCTGTCTCATCTGTTGCAGCATATCCATTGCGGCCTGTTTATTACCAGCAAGGCTCGCATCTTTAAGAGCGTTAAAAAATTCATTCATCAATGATCTATTCATTGCCATTGAGGTCAGGCTATCAAGTTGGATGTCTTGATTATTTTCTTTTGCGCGTTTATAGGCCTGCTTTAAGGCCTCTCTTGCATAATCTTCTAATGCTCTTCGATACTCATCAATCAGGCGTTCTAATTGTTGATTTGTTGTGTTTGGGTCTTGCAGGGCTTGCTTTAGGGCTTGTTCTAATTGTTCAAGACGTTTTTGTTTTTGATCAAGTAATCCGTTGTCGATATAAACCGCAATATCCCAAAGCAGGGAAGCCGATGATTTAAGCTCTTGTGTGTAACGATCGAAATAAAGACGCGCTATCGCTGATTTTAGCCCTAAAAATACAGAAAGGTCGTTATTATAGTTGTTTGGATAAATAATAATGTCTTCTAATGTTTTGGCGACGTTCTCTCTATTTGAAACATAATTATCAATAAGCTTTGCACGCTCTGAAATGATCAGCTTGGCGATTTCATTATCAAATTGTCTTGTAGGAAGTGTTAGCTCTTTTTGTTCTGTTTGAACGTTATGGCCAGCTTTATCTGTACCTTCTAAATGAACAAGAACAGGAAGCCCAGCCCATAAGTGATCCCTTAAATCAGCATAATGTTGCCCTTGCCAGATCGTAATGTCTTGATCATCCGCTCTATTTAATGTTTGGGTTACATCAATTTTAAAAGGTTCTGGATTGGGATCTAAGACAGAACTGACAAGAGGGGTAAAGACCAGCTCAAGACTTTCCATGCCAAAGTCATCTTGAACAAAATAACGAAAATCAATTTTGCCTTGCTCTGTAATCACAAAATCACGATCAAATCCAATTGTTGGCTCTTGGTCTTGTTCTAAAAACACGCTCCAGCTAGCGATCACATCCATATCATCATCAAGGATTTCAAGGTCAGTGAAATCATCTTTTAGAACGACTTCAATTGAGAAATTATTAGACCCAATTTTTTTGAAAGCGGGAAGCTTACCTTCACGAAGTTTTAAATAAACCTCATCTGTTGATTGATCATTTAATGAGATTTTTAATTCTGACCCTTGCCAAATAAGAAGCGGGGAAGGCGTCTCTAAATTCAGCATTTGTGTCTTTTCGCTCATATATTCAGGCGGTGTTATCCAGCCCGTTAATTGTGGCGGCGGGGTTTTGAAATAATCAAAAGAAACCACTGGCTGTGGAACAAGAAGATTTGCAAATCTAGACAAGGTAAGTGTATTTGCATGAATAGTTAATGTGACAACAAATAATGCGATCACGATAAATCGCATGGCAAAGGGGTCTTGCTCAAATGTTTTGAACTTCATTCGAACGGTTTTGAGCCAAGGAATACGAGATAGAATAGTTTTCTTATTTTCTTCAAAAAGCTCAGCCTTACCAATCGCCGCTTTATCATGAATGATATCAAAGCTACCAATTTTTAAGTTATTGCGTTGCTCAACCGCACGCACGGTCGACTTAAAGCTAGGGGGATTAAACTTTTTCCATGCTTTATAAGATAGGTAAGTAGTTGCGCCTAAAAATAAGATCAAAATAAGAAAATTAAAATTGCTGTTCATGTCATAGTAATCAGCCCAAATGACATAGCAGAAATAAAGTAAGATCATAGAGAAAACCCTCCAGAAGCTTAAGAAAATCTCTTCTGAAAGGAATTTGATGTAGCTAACACCGATTTTTATTTTGTTATAAAAATCTTTCATCTAATTGATAACTTTATATTTTTAAGTTTAAATTTATTTTGCTGTTTTCGCAGGGTAAACTTGAGGGTAAGTCGAGTTTCCTTCTGCTGGTGTATCAAGTGTCTTTGGCTTTACACCACAGGCTGTAACCATTACGCATACAGCAACCAAACAAAACAGGCTTATCATTTGTTTTTTCATTTTTAAATCTTGCTTTCAAATTCAGGGACAGCATCAAATAAATCAGCCACTAAGCCATAATCGGCTACTTGGAAAATAGGGGCTTCTTCATCTTTATTAATCGCAACAATAACTTTTGAATCCTTCATCCCAGCCAAATGCTGAATAGCACCAGAAATACCAACAGCAATATAAAGTTGAGGGGCAACGACTTTGCCAGTTTGTCCAACTTGGTAGTCATTTGGAACAAAGCCAGCATCAACAGCGGCTCTTGAGGCACCGATTGCAGCGCCTAATTTATCCGCTAGTTTTTCAATGATTGCAAAATTTTCAGCTGAGCCAACACCTCTTCCGCCAGAAACAATGATGTCAGCAGATGTTAATTCAGGGCGCTCTGATTTTGAAAGCTCGGCTGATACAAAGCTTGATAAATCACTACTTCCTTTTGCTGCAACATCTTCTACTGAGGCAGAACCATCAAGATCAACAGCATCAAAGGCCGTTGAGCGTACAGTGATCACTTTTTTATCATCGCTTGATTGAACCGTTGCGATTGCATTGCCCGCATAAATAGGTCGTTGGAATGTATCATTGCTTTCAACACCAATAATATCACTAATTTGTTGTGTATCAAGAAGGGCGGCAACGCGCGGCATAATGTTTTTTCCAGTAGTCGTTGCAGGGGCTAAAATGTGAGAGTAACTCTCAGCCAGTGACACAATAAGCGGCGCGACATTCTCAGCCAAATGATGTTCATAAGCTGCATCATCAGATTTTAAAACTTTTGATACACCATTTATTTTTGAGGCTTCATCAGCAGCGCCAGAACATTCTTTTCCAGCAACTAAAATATGGATATCGCCACCAATTTTTTGTGCGGCGGCAACCGTTGATAGGGTCGCGCTCTTTATTGAGTTATGATCATGTTCTGCAACAATTAAAATACTCATTTTTAATTAACTCCTTAAAACTATACTGCTTAAATCTTCTATATTACTTTTGCTTCATTTTTTAATTTATCGATCAATGCATCAACACTATCTACTTTCTCGCCAGCCTCACGCTTTGCAGGCTCAACAACTTTAAGTGTTTTAACCCTTGGGCTAAAATCAACGCCAAGATCAGCAGGCGTCATTTGATCTATAGGTTTTTTCTTTGCTTTCATAATATTAGGTAGAGAAGCATAGCGTGGCTCATTCAAGCGTAGATCGGTTGTAATGATCGCAGGTGTTTTAAGGCCAACAGTTTCCAAACCACCATCAACCTCACGTGTGACATTGACTGTATCATTTGCGATCTCAACCTTAGAGGCAAAGGTGCCTTGCGCCCAACCGAGAAGAGCGGCCAACATTTGACCTGTTTGATTACAGTCATCATCAATGGCCTGCTTACCTAGAATAACAAGATCAGGGCTTTCTTTTTCAACAATATTTTTTAAGGCTTTTGCAACGGCGAGGGGTTCAGTTACTTCCTCTGTAATCACATGAATGGCACGGTCTGCACCCATTGCAAGCGCTGTTCTAAGCTGTTCTTGGGCTTGTGTAACACCAATTGTGACAACAACAATCTCATCTGCACTGCCTGCTTCTTTTAAACGCACTGCTTCTTCAACAGCAATCTCATCAAAAGGATTGACTGACATTTTAACATTGGCAGTCTCAACACCGCTCTCATCCGATTTGACACGAACTTTTACGTTGTAATCAACAACTCTTTTTATAGGTACTAAAATTTTCATTTTTATTCTGATCCTCCCGATAATAGCGCAAGTGCAAATAAGGCCAATGCAAGACCTTGTAAATAAACACGAGCTCTCATAAGATTGTTACCATGTTTTAAATTCTTCTCGCCACCCTTAGCCATCATAAAGATTCCAATCGACATTGCGATTAAAACGGCCAACATAGCGATTAACATTAATATTAAGAATAGATTTTTCATGAATCAAAATATATACCTTTTAAAAGTGATTGAACAGTATTGATCGTTAAAAAAACAGTCGGAAAGTTAGTTATGTCTCGTTTTATCCACCATTCTGAAATCAATAATGAAAAAACAAGCGCTAAAAAATACCCGCTTTTCTATCAAGGTCATAAAATAGGACTTATGCATGAAGATATTGCCAGCGCCTTATCTGATGACCTTATAAAAAAAGATAGTGGTTTTTCTTTTCCTGACAAGGTTAAGGGCTTTGATGATGCAAGCGAGTTTGTTGATCTCTTATTTCAAAAATTGGTCAATCAAGGGGTTAGCAAATATCACAATGAGCCATTCGCCGTGACAAATAATTTTCATGATGAGACTTTATTTAAAGTTGATCGTTCAGCTATGGCGCTTTTTGGGTTTGTCTCATTTGGCATTCACGTCAATGGCTATGTCGTGGAAGATTTTGAAACGAAGGTCTGGCTTGCAAATCGCTCAAAGCAATTTCGTGTTTACCCAGGTATGAAAGATCAAATTATTGCAGGCGGGCAGCCTTATGGTTTGAGTTTATATGAGAATTTAGTCAAGGAATCTTATGAAGAGGCAGGCTTTAAAAAAGATATCATTGATAAACAAGCAAGACCAGTTAGTTATATCTCATACCATCATGAACATGATTTCTATGTGAATAGAAGTTATGTTTTTATCTATGACTTAGAGCTTTTAAAAGATCAAATTCCAAGAAATACAGACGGCGAGGTTGAATCCTTTGAATTGCTTTCAAAACAAGAAGCTTTAAACCTTCTGGAAAGTAAGGAAAGAATATTTAAACCAAATTGTGGTTTAGTAATGTTGGGTTTTGCACTGCGTCATGGTTTTATTGACCCAGACACAGAAAAAGACTATGTTGAACTCATAAAAGGTTTGCGCCTTAATGATGATTTTTAAATACTAAATATAAGGAAGAAAAATGCAATTTTGCTTGAGCGGTCACGCTGTATCACCAAATACTGAAAATACGATTGAAAATATTGTCTTATTTTTACATGGGCTTGGCTCTAATGGGGAAGATTTAATTCAACTTGCGCCTTATTTTGCGAGCAAGATTGAATCAACAGTGTTTATTTCGCCAAACGCACCAGAGGCTTGTGATATTGCCCCACCTGAAGCTCAAGATAGTTTTCAGTGGTTTTCGCTACAAAACAGAGACCCGCAAGCAATTGAAGGCGGTGTCGCTGGTGTAACACCAAGATTGCACACATTTATGGATGAAATTTTAGCACATTATAAAGTTTCGGCTAAAAACCTATATATCGTTGGTTTCTCACAAGGCACAATGATGAGTCTTTTTGCTGCCCCTCGTTATAAAGAACAAATCGGGGGTATCGTTGGTTTTTCTGGTGCATTGCCAGGCGGAATGGAATTGGCGCAAAATCCAGAAGAGTTTAAAAAGATGCCAATCTTACTTATTCATGGTGAAGAAGACGATGTTGTCCCTCACACGTCATTGGGTTTAGCTGATATCGCACTAAGACAAACTGGCTTTGATGTGAAAACAGTCTCTAGACCTGGGCTAGGGCATTCAATCGATGAAGAAGGTTTGGTCGCTGCGATTGAATTTGTCGAAGGTTTGGTTAAGAAATAGCTTTAGCTTTATTGCTTAATCTATTGTTAATCAATAAAATATTCATATAGACTTTTGAGTATATTATTAGTTTTTGTAAAAATAAAATTGCGTGAAGTGGTCTTTTTTGCATCATAAATTTGCACTTTTATCGAATCTGTGAGAAAATATAAGAAGTGGTATTACTTTAAAATAAAGGAGGGTCTGCCCATGACGCCTTATGAACCACTTAACGATATTGGTCACTCGAAATCATATGATCAGCGGATATCAGCCTATCATCCTCATGATGTTGGCTATAATTCAAACGCTGGCCTGAGGATCTCGCGGCAAATCTCAGACCAAGAAGATCGAGATCACAATTTCCGAGCCGCACCAGCCCTAATATTGAATGCAGATTATCAACCGCTTAGTTATTTTCCTTTGTCTACTTTATCGTGGCAAGATGCAATAAAAGCGGTTTTTTTAGATCGCGTTCACATCGTTGCCGAATATGAAGATTTTGAAATTTGCTCGTCTCAAGCATGTTTTAAATTGCCGAGCGTTTTGGCCTTAAAAGAGTATGTGAAACCAAGACAATTCCCAGCATTCACAAGGTTTAATGTTTTCTTGCGGGATAAATTCACATGTCAATATTGTGATACCCAATTTAAAGCGAGTGAGCTTACCTTCGATCATGTCATACCAAGAGCTTTGGGAGGGCGAACCAGTTGGGAAAATATCGTCGCATCATGTAGGAAGTGCAACACCCAAAAAGGTCATAAGCTTCCAAAACAATGTGGGATGGTTCCACTTAACACCCCTGCGCAACCTACAATTTATGAATTACAAGAAAATGGGCGGTCTTTTCCGCCTAATTTTTTGCATGAAGATTGGCATGATTTTCTTTATTGGGATAGCGAGCTTGAGGAATAAATATTCTTCTCTGCGTTTGTAGTTTTTTTAAAGCTTTTTCGCTAAACTAATACTCATGAAACAATTTCTGATTCGATCTGTTCAACCTCAAGACCTAACAAGTTTGCATGAGCTGGCAAAATTGGCTGGCGATGGTATGACAAGCTTACCCGCTGATAAAGATTATTTAGAACAAAAAATTTATAACTCTAAAGCCAGTTTTGAAGGTGCTGATATCTATCTTGATGATAAACAATTCTTTCTTGTTTTAGAGGATTTGGAAAAGAACAAAATCATCGGTACATCATGTGTCTATTCTTTAAACCAGCATCCAGATCAAGCCTTTCATTCATATAAAATCGAAGAAAAGCGTGTTTATTCCCAAACATTGGAAAAAGAATTTATGCGTGACTATCTGGTTTTGGACGAAAATAGAGAACCAACAAGTTTAATAGGCACATTATTTTTGCATCCTGATTATCGAAGCCTAGGTTTGGCAAAGTGGTTATCACGCATTCGCTATATGTTGATCAAGGCCAGACAAGATGATTTTCAAAAACTGATCTTTGCCGAAATCCGTGGCTGGATCAGTGATAAGGGCTATAGCCCATATTGGGAAAATTTAGGTAAAAAATATTTTGGCATGGATTTCTTACAAGCCGAGGCGCTGATAAAAAAAGAGGGCTATCAATTCATTTATGAGCTCATGCCAAAAGAACCAATCCCGTTATTCTTGCTTGATAATGATGCGCTGGAATATATAGGAAAACCCCATGATTCAAGTGTGGCAGCGATGAAAATGTTAAAAGATGAGGGATTTGAGTATCACAACAAAATTGACTTTTTTGATGGCGGGCCACAATTTTCGGTCAAACGAGATGATATAAAAACATATCAATCCACAAAGATGATGAAACCAAAAGATATTGTCTCACACTCTCAAAAATTGATGGTTGCCTCAAATTTAGAGAATGATTTTAGAAGTTTGTATTTAGCACCAAGCGAGACACTTGGAAAAGACGGTCTTGATCTTTTGGAAATAAAAAATACAGATGATCTATTCGTCTCGGAATAGTTTTTAAATTCTTTCAGATAATTTAATCGCGATTTTTGAGCCTGTTTTAATTGCTTTTGTTAAAAGTTTATAAGCAGGGCTTAAATGAGCATCATGATCAACACCGATTTGGCGATGCTCGTCTTCTTCATCTTTGAATTTCTGGATCGCTTTTTTCAAATCTTTTTCTTCATCGGGGAGTCTATCAAGCTGATCTTGGTAGTGATCAATAATGACTTCTTCAACGGCTTCGGTACAGGCCATTGCCGCTTCTTTACCAAGTAAAGCTGTTCCAGCACCCAAGGCATAACCAGCCACAGTCCAGATCGGATGAAGGGCAGTGGGGCGAATACGTCTTTTGGTTAGCTCCTTATCAAAATAATCCAGATGTTCTTCTTCTTGTTCTGCCATATGTTGTAAAAGAGGGCCGACTTCGGTTTTGCCTAAAACGGCAATTTGCCCACGATAGATTTGTTGGGCGCCATATTCGCCAGCATGATTGACGCGGATTGTTTTTTCAATCAAGGTACGGCCTTTTTCGTCGCCAGGCAAGCTTCTTTTTCTTTTTTTAGAGTTGGCTTTATTCTGTGTCATTTTTTAATCCGTTTCGTAAAGCGATTAAGCAATAAATTCCAAGTATAAAACAGAATATAACATTATAATTGGCCATGGAAAGGCCTAGGAAGTCCCAAGGCATTTCATCACACCGTGATACTGGTGCTGCTAAAATACTTGCTTTTAAGTCAGCTAAAGAAGTCATGGTGCTAATATCGGCACCGCCGCAGGCATCTGTGCCTTCCCACATTTTTCTTTCAACACCAGAGTGGAAAACCGCGATCCCCGTATTCACAAAAAACGCCAAAGCACTTAACCCGAGAGCGAGTAAACAAATACGATTTTGATGAATGACAAAACCAAAAAAACCGATCATTAATACAATGAAAAAGGGTACTCTTTGGTATATACAAAGAACACAAGGCTGAAGCCCGAAGAAATATTCACTTATATAAGCAAAGGATAGTGCACATAGAGATATAAATGCGATAAAGATTAAAGCGATCCTTGGCCTATTTAACATTTGATCAATTGTTTTATTCATCTGCTTAAACCTCACTTAAATTACAAACTCTATTATAGCAAAACCACCGATTAAGAATACAAAGAAAAGTACTGTGAGCAATGCAAAATACTTATCAATAAATCTATTAATCCATGGACCAAAATACCAGAGTAATCCAGCTAACGCAAAGAATCTCAATCCTCTTGATGCAATTGAACTGATTACAAACTCAATCATGTTCATCTCAACGATACCGCTTAATATTGTGATGACTTTATAAGGGAAAGGAGTTATGCCAGCCATGGCGACGAACCATCCGCCATACTCATCATAGAATTGCTTAAACTCAATAAATGAGTTTTCAAAACCATATAAATTCAAAATTGAAGCACCAATGAGATCGAATAGATAAAATCCAATTGCATAGCCCGCAATACCACCCAGCACAGAGCCTAGTAAACAGATGGCAGCGTATTTAAACGCTTGTTTACGGTTTGCCATACACATTGGCAAGAGCATCACATCAGGTGGGATTGGGAAAATAGAGCTTTCTAAAAAAGAGATAATAAATAAGTAATAAACAGCATGTGGGTGGGCTGAAAGCTCAATAACTTTATCATAAAGTTTTCTTAAAGCTTTCATTATATCAATTACCAATTTTATGATTGTTTATAATTTTGAAATGGTGCGGATGGAGAGACTCGAACTCTCACTCCCGAAGGAACCGGATTTTGAATCCGGCGCGTCTACCAATTCCACCACATCCGCACTGAAATTTACTAATCAACAGATTTCTAAAGCTTTTTTATAAAAGATGCAAGTAAGAAAATGGGGGCGAGCTATTTTATTGTTTGTAATATAAGCGAATCATTTAGTGTCCAAAAACTCATTTTAGACCATATATATAGTGTTCTATTTTGTTCTAATCCACAATATGTAGTGATAAGTAGAAATGTTATGTAAGCTATTAATCTATTAATATAATTTAAATAATAATTTTATATCAATTGGATAACATGTTTTGTCAAAAAATAACTTGTGGATATTAACGAATAAACCAATAAATCTCGATTCTTTCCCTTTTACAGCTTCAAAATTTTTAGTACTAATTAATTAAAGCAAAAAATATTGAACAGGGAACTACGTACAGTGTGGATTTACTATGACACTGAAACGACTGGGGTAAATCATCCATTTGATCAAATCCTTCAGATCGCCGCCGTTGTTACATCTAATAAATGGCGTGAATTTGAAACGATTGATTATAGATGTTCATTAAACCCAGACATCATACCAACACCGGAGGCTATGCTAATCACGCGTCAAAAGCCTGCGGATGTCACTGCCTCTTCAAGGAAAACACAATATGAAATGATGGCTGACTATGATCGTTTTCTAAATCAAAGAATTCTATCTCAAAAAGATCGCGGTAAAAGCATCAACGGATATGACCGCGAAAGACCTATCACTTTTAAAGCCCACAACATTCAATTTGACGACCAAGCCTACAGACATAACTCACATATTACTCTTCACAATCCTTATATCCATATGATGGATGGCTGCGCCAGATTTGATACCATGAAATGCGCACAAGCAATCTCGATTTACGCGCCCAAAGCAATGAAATTTGATGAAACAGCAAAAGGCAATACGTCCTTTAAGCTTGGTCTGCTTTGTCAGGCAAATAATATCACGGTTAATGAAAGTGATCTTCATGATGCGTTGGCGGATGTTCGCTACACCGTTAAGCTAGATGAAAAAATGGCAAAGCTTGCGCCAGATATCCATTATCAAATGGATTTGATGGCAACCAAGCAAGATGTTGAGCGTTTTACAAATCGTAATAACGTCTTTTCTTATAGTTTGTTCCATTACGGGAAGCCAAAAACGGGTTTCTTTACAGCTGTTCCAAATGATGAGGATAAGGGAAGGGGCATTGGCCCAACTGAGATTGTTTGGGATTTATCAAATGATCCAGAAGAGTTTTTTGATAAAAGCGTTGAAGAATTGGCGGATCATTTTGCAAAGGCTAAAAAAGGGAATAGCTTTAAAATGGGGAGCTCGCCAACTGTTTGGTTTAGACGCAATGAGCAACCAATCTTGATGCCGATGGAATATGTGAGCGATGATCTTAAGAGCAAAGCAGGTGTTAAGGAAGAAGAGCTGGAACGCCGTGCAACAGCCTTAAAAAATAACAAAGAGTTTGTCGCTAAATTAAATGCTGCGTATAAGCAAGCAACGGATATCGAATATGATCAAAGCCCATTCCCTCAAGAATGGATTTATGAAAGCTTCCCGAACAAAGGGCTAAAAGAATGGATGACACGCTTTCATAAAAGTGATTGGAATACGAAGAAGAAATTGGTTGAAGATTTTGATAAGCGTTTTTCTAAATCACTGGACGATGATCCAACACTTATCCGTTATAAACATTTTGCAACCTTGTTAATTTTAGGAAATGCACCTGACTTTGTCATTGAAACGGATGATCGCTGGAAGAATATTAAAAAGAAAGTCGCTGAAAAAAGAGCGGCCGCACAGCTTTCAACAACAAAATATATTTCGCCTGGTAATGATAAAGATACATTTAAAATGACCTTGCCCTATGCGAAACTTCGTATGGAACAAATTAGAAATGAGATTGTATCTCCAAAAGATGAAAAAGCAGAAGATGCTTTGAAAGCTAAATATGGATATGATAATAAAAAAGAAATACTTCCGTTAATTGATAGTTGGATCCGTTGGTATGATCATAAAATCATAGAGCATCAACAAACACTTGGATTGCCAGTTAATGACAACGTTAATTCAAGAGAATTAAAGAAGAAAATGCGCAAAGCAAAGAAATTGGGTTTAGGATAAAAAATATAAAGCATGCCTTATCTTTTATATAGAATGGACATCTCAAGAGATGATATTGAGGACGCACAACCGCTGCGTTTTCGTGCCGTTGTTATTAGTGATAAAATGAACATCATGGATGAAATTGACATCGTCTGTGATCTGGACGAAGCCCATTTACCGTCTCCCAAATTGTTGGACAAACAATGGATTTCCCCCAAAGATTTAGAGAGCACAGACAATTTAAAAATTGACGCTTTTATCAATCAAATTCGTGAGTGGGTTGATCTTCAACAAGAAAAACGTCGTGGAACCATGGTTTTTGTTCCATCACGCGGGGTTGAAATTGATCAATATTCTTTACAAGAAATGATGGAGAAATATTGTGAAGAAGGCTACTACTTCCCCATGATTAAAGAACCTAAAGTTTTGGATATTCAAGAATATGCAGACTTTATGTTAGATGACGGTGCAATCCCGAGACCTGCTAATAATGATGAGNTNCTCCCNACGGATGTTTTNACAATCTTTTATGATTTAACNCCNAAGCAGTTTTTACCATTTCATTTAGANGTGCCAGCACCAGGTGTTAAAAACTTACCNGCCTTTAACAGNTCTTATGAAATGATTAAATGGGCGTTTGAAAAAGATAAAGAAAGCATCGATCCTAAGGCTCTGCCAANTCTTGGATATGTNNCAAANGAAGAAGAAACCTTATCGCAAGAATTTAACGAAAACAGNACTTATAAAGTTGGCGATTATTTNTCNCTTATAAATAANGANGGNGAGTATCANCATTATCTNGTNGCTGATATTAGGCANGACCAAGATCATGCCTATAATGTCCTTATACGTATTGATAATAAGTCTGAAAAAGAGTTNCGNAAATTAAAAAAGAGACACTTAACCTCTGATTTTATGAATGAAAAAGGGATGGTTCGTATCGTTGAGCGACAAGATTTGCTTGGACATGTTTCAACAAATAAAGACGACCTTACTGATGAGTTGCGCGCGGAGTTTGATGATAAGGCAAAAATTCTTTTATCTTCTAATTTAAAGAAAGAAACTAAATCTAGTATTGATCGAATTTTTAAAGATAAAAGTAAAAAGAAAAAAATTGACCCTCTTTCTGAAAAGATGAGGCCATCTGCTTTGCTTTCAAGCCTATTAAGAGATTTAAATACACCGAAATTTGGCTTTGAGAAAGCTGAACGTGAGGTAAAAGAATTCTCTAATTTGGTAGGCGATGCGACTTCATATCAAAGACTTTGGAAAAACTATCTCGAAAAACGCAAGAAGGCACTTCAAAGCAAAATTCCATTTTAAAGAAAATTGTTTAAAAGCATCTGATTGAATTTGTAAAATAATTCTTTATGCTAATGATTCTATTGATTTTGTAATTATATAAGGGGAATAAGGATTATGAGTCCTGTAATGATTTTTGCATGTGCTGTGACACTTTATGTATTAGCACTTATTTATGTTGGTTTTCATTCTGCCAAGGGGCAAACATCAGAAGGCTTTGTAATCGGTTCCCGCTCGGTTGGTGTTATCCCAACAATGGGCTCATTGGCGGCTTCATTCCGTGATGGTATGGGGGCCGTTTTCTGGACAGGGATTGCTTACACATATGGTTATGGTGGATTGTGGCTTATCTACGGTGTGATTGTTGGTCTGATCTTCTTGGCAATCGTTGGACCAAAGGTGCGTGATTATGCTGAAGAGCGTGATTTTGTAACGATTGGTGATTTTCTAAAAAATAAACTTGGCGGTGCTTGTGAGAAAATCGTCTCTCTATTTATTGTCGTAAAATCATTCCTATTTGTCTCAATTCAGCTTTATGTTGTTGGCCTTATCTGTGCCAATGTTTTTGGTGTTGAGGATTATATTGGTATCATTGGCTCTGCAATTGTTATTTTCATGTATTTATATTTTGGTGGCTACACGTCGGTCGTTAAAACAGATGCGCTTCAATTCTTCATGATTATTGGTTTGGTGCTTGTGCCGTTTTTTATTCAACCCGATATGGATGCTGTTATGGACTTTACAAGTTATGCATCAATGGGGTGGGAGAGCTCACTTGGCTTGTTTATCATCGGGATTTTTTATGTCGTAGCAGGCGCTGATGTTTGGCAGCGTATCTTCTCAGCGAAGAATAAAAAGACAATTCAAATTGCGTTTCCAATGGCTGGTGTCTTCCTAATGGTTATGACCCTGACATTAATCGCGATTGGTTATGGTTTAATGGGTGTTATGCCGTCTGACATATCACCAGATCAGGTTTTATTTTCATTATTCTCGGATCTTTCGGTTGCAAATCCTTATGTGATTGCCTTCTTAGGGGTAACAATTATGGCTGTTTCAATGTCAACATTGGATACAGAAGCATATGTTTTCACGTCATCTTTTGTGCGTAACTTCTTACCTGAAAAATACAGTATTGATCGAAAACAATATATTCAGTTTTCAAGAGGGCTGATTGGCTTCTTATTAGCTGGGACTGCAATTGTATCAATGGCTGTAACAGATGTTATTCAGTTCTTATTTGATGCTGTATCGCTTGTTTACGTTATTGCCCCATTATTGGTTGCAGCGATCTTTGGTTGGGCTAAACCAATTCCAAAACAAGATATGTACTTAACGGCATCATTGATTGTTGCGGCAAGTGTGCATGTATATCTATTCTTAAATGAAGGCTTTGTGAACTTGCTTTATAACTGTATTCCACTAGGGGTTTCAGTTGTGCTGTGCGGGATTTCAATTCTGATGACACGTGGCTTAAAAGAAGAGAAATAAGACTTAATTTTTTGCTTTAGCTTTTTTCTTTAAGCTCTTTTAAATCATAAAGAATTTGCATTGCTTCACGTGGTGTAAGCTTGTCAGGATCAATATTCTCAATGGCCTCGATAAGCTCTTCATATGAATTTTCTTCGACTTCAATAGTATCTTGATGCTGTGCTTGATCAAAAAGTGGCAAGCTATTGGTTTGAATCGATTTTTTATTATTAAAGCTTTCTTGTTTTTCAAGGAGGTCTAATAATGACTTTGAACGCTTAATAACGCTATTTGGCAAGCCCGCTAATTTTGCGACATGAATACCGTATGAGCGGTTTGCCTCGCCATCGATCACTTCATGCATGAAAATAACATCGCCTTGCCATTCTTTAATTTTAATGGTGTGGCAAGAAAGCGCGTTAAGACTTTCTTTTAAGCTTGTTAGCTCATGGTAATGCGTTGCAAACAGGCTTCTGCATTGGTTCGTGTTGTGTAAATATTCTAAACATGCCCAAGCAATTGAAAGCCCATCAAAGGTTGATGTTCCGCGCCCAATCTCATCTAAGATAACAAGCGATTTATCGGTTGCTTGATTTAGGATTGTGGCTGTTTCAACCATTTCAACCATGAATGTTGAATGACCTTTTGCCAAATCATCGGCTGCACCGACACGGCTAAATATTTTATCGACCAACCCAATATGGGCGCTTACTGCAGGAATGAAAAAGCCAGCTTGTGCCATAATAACCAATAGCGCATTTTGTCTTAGGAATGTTGATTTACCCGCCATGTTCGGCCCTGTGAGTAGCCAAATACGATCTTTTTCCTCATCAAATTTACAATTATTCGGGATAAAGTCCTGATCGCTCGAAATAAATTGTTCAACAACTGGATGACGACCAGAGGTAATTTCAAAGGCTTTGTCCTCGCTCAAAATCGGGCGCACATATGATCGCTCATTTGAGATTAGAGCAATTGTTGTAAAGACATCTAAATGCGCCATACTTTTCGCGAATTCCGAAAGCATAGGCGTTAGTGATTTTACAAGTGCGACCCAATTGGCGTAGATTTGTAATTCGAGCCCCAAAATCTTATCACTTGCAGAAGATAGCTTTTGTTCTAACTCCGTCAGCTCAACGGTTGTAAAACGAACCGCATTTGCCATTGTCTGACGGTGGATGAAGGTCTTACCTTCATCATCAAAAAGTTTTTGACCTTGTGCGCTTGGCACTTCGATGTAATAGCCAATCACATTATTATGCTTGATTTTTAAAGATGTAACACCAGCCAGTTTTAAATATTTTGCCTCTAATTCCAGCATAATTTGGCGGCTGTCATTTTTAAGTTTGAACAGCTCATCTAGCGCAGGGTCATAATTTTTTGCAACAAACCCACCATCGCGAGAAAGCAGTGGAAGCTCTTCTTTAAGTCCGTTTTGTAATGTCTCAATAAGTTTTTTTAATGGTTCATCAATATGAATTAGATTTAAAATTTGTGACAAAGGCTCTGGTAAATTTTTATCAATCATTTGATTGTTACCACTTGAATTGACCAAATCTTTGACGTGGGTTGCGACTAAAATAGCGTTTAGGATCGCTTGTAAATCTCTTGGTCCACCACGATCCAAATTAATACGGCTTAAGCTTCGTTCTAAATCGGGGCAACTATTTAAAGTCTCACGTACGTTTTCTAATTTTTCGATATTATTTTTGAAAAAATCAATGCAATCATAACGATCATTAATTTGTGTGATGTTATAAAGCGGGCTGTTCAGCCAATTTGATAAAAGGCGCGCACCAGCGGCCGTTACAGATTTATCAACCGTATGGAGAAGCGATCCTTTTCGCTCTCCATTTAAAGTTCTATTAATTTCTAAATTACGTCTGGTTGAAGCATCAATGTGTAAGATGCCTTGATTGCTTGTGATTGACGGGCTTTGGATATAAGGAATTTTTCCTTTTTGGGTTAGCTCAATATAATCAAGCAAAGCACCACAAGCGGCAATCATTGCATCATTAAATTCACCAAACGCATCAAGGCTTTTAACATCATAATAGTCACAAAGACGCTTACTTCCATTATCGACATCAAAACGACTATCTGCCCAAACGGATAAATCTCTTTTACGTTCAGTGATAATTGCGCTTAGATATTCGCTTTGTTCTAATTTCTCACTTAGTAATATTTCACTGGGGCTGTAACGCTCAACCAGTGTTGGGATCTCTTTTTCAAAGCAACTCTCAACAATAAATAACCCTGTTGAAATATCAATAATACCAGCCGCACAGTTAAGCCCATGTTTGGTTAAACACATGAGGTAATTGTTGGTGCGCGTATCAAGTTGAGAGTCTTCGGTTAATGTCCCTTGTGTTACAATGCGGACAACATCGCGTTTTACGATTGCTTTTCCGCCTTCTTTTTTTGCGCGCTCTTTTGCCTCATCAGGGGTCTCAACTTGCTCACAAATAGCAACCCTGTAGCCTTTATTGATAAGGCGGTTTAAATAATTCTCATAAGCGTGAAAAGGAACACCGCACATGGCGATTGGCTCGTCTCTATGTGTGCCTCTTTTTGTGAGGGTAATGTCGAGCTCTTTTGCTGCAATAACGGCATCATCAAAAAACAGCTCATAAAAATCGCCCATACGATAAAATAGCAAACAATCTTGATATTGTAATTTCGTGCCCATGAATTGCGCCATCATAGGTGTTGTATTTTCAATATCGCTTTCATCGAAAGGGGGCTTTGGCAAAATGCCTTGCTCGGTGTCGCTATTTGTTTTTTTCTTACTTTGCATGTCTTAAAAAAATCCAATGGAACCGCTAAAAGGGCGTGAACCAAATTTTTGTGTTTTTATAAAATTGATTATTAGCCTTAAATATAAAGCTTCTAGCAATGCAGTAAAGAGAAAATAAGCGCCTTGGCTAATTAATCATTATAAGTCGCATCAGAGGCATCTGTTGGTCTGTCAATAGACATCTCGGGCGCATCATCTGGGTGCAAAGGCAATCCTTGTGCTTTTTTACGATTAATCTCTTTAACAGCCATGCTAAGGGCAACATGCCTTTGCGCTGTTGATGGATGCGATGAGCCAACCAAGTGAATGGCTTCTGGGTATTTGGTGGCAAATCTTCGCCAAAAATCAGGGGCTTTATCCATTTTATAACCAGCATTCGCTGCTAAATAAATACCGATATAGTCGGCTTCTTGCTCAAAACTTTGTGAATAGGCATTTGCGCCAATGGCTTGGAAGGTGTTTGAATGAACGCCCGTTAAAACGGCAATACCTAAATCCGCAATTGAGCCTAGTGCAGAATTTGTTCGCCCTTTATCAATATGCGCCATCATATTGTGGGCAAGCTCATGCCCGATAACAAGAGCAAGTTCAGAGTCTTTATCAGCAAAGCGTGAGATAGACGTCGTGATAATAATATTCTGTCCATCGGCATAGGCATTGATGTCTCCATCTTGTTTAATACCGTGATTGATTAAAGCCAATAATCGAAATGGGCAAGTAACTTCTCCCATAACAGAGACTTGTATCTTTCGGCCATTTCTTGAGATGCTCATATTCAAGACATTTGGTGCTTTCTCATACACTTCATCTTTAAAGAGCTTTAGATTTTTTAGGTAAGTTTCTTTATCAAGTAGAATATTGTTAACCGATAAAATCTCATCCCCAATTCTTAACTTACCGTGAGAAGGGCTGTTGGGTTCTACATAAAGGATACGTGGTTGACCCTTTACTTTATCGCCTTTGTGATCTGAATTGGCGAGTGTGTCCGTATCATACAAATTCCAGCCTTTGTCTAAAAAGGTTGTGGCCTTTAAATGAAAGCCATAATCAATATAACGATCTTTACTACTCGTTCCTGAATAGCAATAATCTGCATTTTCCCTTAGGATATTGCGTCCCACCGCGAAAATGCGATCAATATCGGGTTTAATATTTTTGACAGATTCTTCCTGCTGATAAACGGCCTCATCAAATGTCATTTGGCTGGAGACCTGTGGCCCGCGATTTGTTGGCGCACACGCAACTAAGGCTAGTGATATAACGGTAATGAGTAAAAAGGATCGCACGATTTTTTTATTACCCTGCTTTTTTTACACCAGTTGAGCCAAATCCACCTTCGCCACGAACAGTGTCATCTAGAACTTCAACAAGCTCAATTTCGGCTACTTCATGTTTGGCAATAACCATCTGTGCAATGCGCATGCCGCGCTCAACCGTAAATGGTTCTGTGCCCATGTTACCAAGGATCACTTTGACCTCACCACGATAATCGCTATCGATTGTACCAGGTGTATTGATCACTGTAATACCATGTTTGAAGGCTAAACCAGAGCGTGGTCTGATCTGTGCTTCCATATGAAGAGGAAGAGCGATTTTTATCCCTGTTTCAATGAGTGTACGCTCGCCTGGTTGTAACGTCACATCTTCAGAAATGGCAGCAACCAAATCCATGCCAGCGGCACCAGCACTCGCGTAATGAGGAAGGTCTAAACCTTTTGCATGTTCCATTTGTACAAGTTGTAGAGATGTTGTTGTTTTCATGATTTGTTCTCCTTAATTTTTTTTAAGCTACTTCAATAAATTCTAAAAGGGCTGACCTTAGTTTTTCGTGATTGTTTGGGAAATCAAAATCACAACTCTCCATAAGGTCAATATAGGTAAACACGTAATATAAGATACCCAATTTGTAAGATAGATCGACAGCTAATTCAAGCTGATCTTCTTCTATACCGTAAAGGTAAAAGGCTTCTTTTTCTAAATTCTTATAACGAAGATTATCTTCAGAAATATCATAATGACCTCTTATCCCGTAAAGGTATGATGACAATGAGAGAAGCGGATTGCTGATGTTTAATTCACCCCAATCGATGATCGAGATTTCTTTATCATCCAGATTTACACGGATGTTCCCTTCATTGAAATCAGAATGGCACAATGTATCTTCTACATTTAAATCGGAAAGCTGTTGTTTTAACTCTACAACCGTATCGGTTTTTGCTTTTAAGGTCTCTATGTCACTTTCAGGCATGTCCCATGATTTTAAAAGCTCATCATTTAGGATCTTTTGCTTAAAATATTCTACAAATTTTTTTCCGCGCCAATCAGGGCACCCCTTATCAATATATGATTGCATATCAACATCATTAAATTGCTTTTGGATTTGGCGATATTGTTTTAGGGCAGCGAGATTAATTTCTGGTTCAAACTCTTCGGCACAATATTCACGAAGCGACATGTCGCCAACATTCTTTGTGATAAAGGCTTTGCGCTCTTCATCTACGGCTATCAGCTTAGCAATTCCTTTTGTGTCTTTATCATTTAAGAATTTTAAAACTTCGCACTCAACGAAAAACTCACTAGGGGTTTGTTTAATGTAATATGTGTCTTTAGAAGTTGTGAGTTGTAATACATGTGAATATTCAGTATGGGTAATCTCATGAACTTCAAAAACGGGAACCTGTAAAATTGATTTCGCCCAGTCAACGAGTTCTTCTTTATTGAATTCCATTATTCTACTCCCTTGTAACCACTATGAATGCAGGCAATTCCATGTGATAAATTTGTATATTTTGTTTTTGTAAAGCCTGCTTTTGTTAAGCGCTCTTTTAATTCTTCTTGTTTTGGGAACTGCCTGATAGATTCCGCTAAATATTGATAGCTTTCTTTGTCCTTAGCAATGACTTTGCCCATAACGGGAAGGGCGGTGAATGAATAAAAGTCATAAAGCTTTTCTAACACTGGATTTGTAACATGAGAAAACTCTAAACAATAAAAACGCCCGCCAGGTTTTAAAACGCGGTGGGCTTCTTCTAATGCATTGTCAATGTGGGTTACATTTCTAAGGCCAAATGAAATTGTATAAGCATCAAAGCTGTTATCCTCGAAAGGGAGTTTTTCTGCGTTGGCTTCAACCCAATCAAAGGCGTTCATCATACCACGATCAATCGCACGTTCACGACCAACACGAAGCATTTCTGCGTTAATGTCTGAAATTGTGATCTCTGCCTGTTGTCTTGATTTTTTATAAAGCCCAAAGGATATATCGCCAGTACCGCCCGCAACATCCAAAATCTTTTCGCCTGATCTTGGGTTGACCATGCGGATAAATTGTTTTTTCCATATGCGGTGGATACCAAGTGACATGGCGTCATTCATGATATCGTAATTATCAGCAACGGATCTAAAAACACCTAAAACTTTTTCTGTTTTTTCTTTTGCTGAAACTTGTTCAAAGCCAAACCATTCAGATTCTTTGTTCTTATTTTGTTCTGTCATGTTTTTAATCTTCTAAGTCAATAATAATAGGGGTGTGATCAGATGCTTTTTCTTTTCCTCTTGGCTCACGGTCAATATCACATGATTTGAGTTTATCTGTCAATTTCGGAGAAAGTAAAAAATGATCAATCCTAATCCCTTCATCCTTTTGCCAGCGTCCAGCCTGATAATCCCAGAATGTATATTGGTGAGGTTCAGCGTTATTGATCCGAAAAGCATCATAAAGCCCAAGGTTCTCTAATTTTCGAAAGGCTTGTCTTGTCGGTAACATATAAAGCGCATCATCAATCCACGCAGCCTCACTATAGCAATCGGCCGAAGTTGGGATAACGTTATAATCACCAGCGATTAAAAAATCTTTCTCTTCATTCCTTAAATCTTTGGCAAGATTATATAGGCGATCCATCCATTTTAATTTATATGCATATTTCTCATCACCCCCATTTCCATTGGGAAGGTAGATGTTGATAAGTTTAGTGCCTTTATAATCAAGAGAGATAAAACGGGCTTGGTCATCACTGTCATCGCCAAGCAGGGTGGTTTCAATGTTGCTTAAATCATCTTCATCGTGCTTTGTTAAGATCGCAACACCGTTATAAGACTTTTGTCCTTTGATAATCGCATTATAGCCCATGGCCTTAACATCATCATAAGGGAAGTTTTCCTCTTGGGCTTTAATCTCTTGTAAAAATAGGAAATCAACGGGATTGGCTTTTAGCCATTCTTGTAAATTATCTATACGGGCGCGGATTGAATTAATATTCCAACTGGCAATTTTCATGATTGATATAATCTCCTCGACTTATTTTGAGAGTTATATCATATCTTCATTTATAGAAAAAGAAACCCCGCATCCACATCCAGATTGTGCATTTGGGTTATTCACTTGAAAAGAAGAGCCGATCAGCTCATTCACATAGTCAACTTCAGAGCCTTTTAAAAGGTCTAAGGATGCATCATCGGTAAGAAGTTTAACATCATCTTTTTCAAAGACGATATCATCGCTTTCTATCTCACTTGCAAAATCAAACTTATATTGAAACCCAGAACAGCCACCGCCTAAAACGCTAAGGCGTAACATCAGCGTATCATCGCCTTGTTTTTCACGAAGTTTTTTAATTTGCTTTACTGCATTATCTGTCAGTGTGACTTTACGGTCCATTTTCTTATCCTTTAGCCAATAAGAACATTTGATTTCCAGCTATTTCAATAATATAGTGCTTTTAAGTATAAATGAACAGGGTAAAAAAGAGGATCTTTTAAACATGCTAAAACCTGAAGCCAAAGTTATTTCAAATGATGATCAAGGAACATTTTGTAACGCAGTCCTTGCCCCTTATGCGGTAAAACCGCATGAAACAAAAGGCAGACTACATAAAGAAGAGGAAAGCGCAAGACGTTCCCCTTATGAGAGAGATAGGGATCGCATCATTCATGCAAGAGCATTTCGTCGTTTAAAACATAAAACACAAGTATTCGTATCTAATGAAGGCGATCACTATAGAACGCGTCTTACGCATTCGTTAGAGGTTGCACAGATTGCAAGATCTTTGGCTCGTACATTGCGCCTTAATGAAGATTTAGCAGAGACAATAGCACTTGCCCATGATTTAGGTCACACACCATTTGCCCATTTAGGCGAGGATGCATTACGTGAATGTTTAAAAAAGCGTGGCACATGGTTCAACCATAATGAACAAACCTTTAGAATAGTTACCGAACTAGAACAATCATATCCAGAGTTTGATGGGCTTAACCTTACGTGGGAAAGCTTAGAAGGAATTGCAAAGCATAATGGCCCTGTTACTGAAATGGGAGACAAGAAACTAAAAGCCATTCATGCCTTTTCAGAACAATTTGATTTAAAACTTCATGAATATGCAAGTGCCGAAGCGCAAGTCGCAGGCTTGGCTGATGATATTGCTTATAACAATCATGATTTAGATGATGGTTTAAGAGCAGGGTTCTTTACTCTTGATGATCTATTAGAATTACCACATGCAAAACCTGTTATTGAAAAGGTGCGTGCGAAATATCCAGGGGTAAAAGAAAAGCGTTTAATCCCAGAAGTTATTCGTGAGTTAATCGGGAATATGATTTCTGATCTGATCGCAGAAAGCTTACGTCGTATTGAGAAGATTAAGCCAAAATCAGCCGATGACATTCGTGAGTGTGGGCAAATGATCATTGGTTTTTCTGATGAGTATTTAGAGCAAGATAAAATTCTTCGTAAATTCCTCTGGAACAGAATGTATACGCATAACCGTGAAGCACAAAAACGCTTTAAGATGAGCAATGTTGTAAAAGACATTTTTGAATGCTTTATCGAAAATCCAAAATGCATGCCAGAGCGGTG